>JARIBR010000251.1 GCA_029258695.1 Quadrisphaera sp. | reverse complement strand
CCCCCCGCGGCGGGTACGACGGGCACGGGGTGCGCGTGGTGGGCGCCGACGAGGTCGATGGCACCGCCGGCTGGTTCGAGCGGGCGGGCTCCGACGGCTCCGACGGCCGCCTGCTCGTCGAGGAGCGCGTGCCCTTCGAGCGTGAGCTCGCCGTGGTGGTGGCCCGCAGCCCCTCGGGCCAGGCCAGCGCGTGGCCGGTGGTGCAGACGATCCAGGTGGACGGGATCTGCCGCGAGGTGCTCGCGCCGGCACCGGGGCTCGACGCGGACGTCGCCGCGGAGGCCACGGCCACGGCGCTGCGCCTGGCCGAGCAGCTGGGGGTGGTCGGGGTGATGGCGATGGAGTGCTTCGAGGTCGCCGCCACGGGGAGGACGGAGCCGGGTGCCGCTGCGGTGGTCGGGTCGCCGGGCGGGCCGAGCGTGCTGGTCAACGAGCTCGCGATGCGGCCCCACAACAGCGGCCACTGGAGCATGGACGGCGCGGTGACCGGGCAGTTCGAGCAGCACCTGCGGGCCGTGCTCGACCTGCCGCTCGGTGACGTGAGCCCGCTCGCGCCGTGGACGGTGATGGTCAACGTCCTCGGCCCGCAGCGCGCCGAGCACGCGGACCTGCACCGCGCCCTCCTGCACGTCATGGCCCACGACCCCGGCGTCAAGGTGCACCTGTACGGCAAGGCGTGGCGCCCGGGGCGGAAGATGGGGCACGTGAACGTCAGCGGCGCCGACCTCGAGGACGTGCGGGCCCGCGCCCGCCACGCCGGGGACTTCCTCACCGGGCTCATCGATGGGTGAGACGCCGACGGGTGAGACTCCGACGGGTCAGACCCCGACGGGGGAGACCACGCCGAGCGGGACGACCCCGCTGAGCGGGGGACCGCGGGTCGCGGTCGTCATGGGCTCGGACTCGGACTGGCCCGTGATGGAGGCCGCCGCGACGGCTCTCGCAGAGTTCGGCGTGCTCCACGAGGTGGAGGTCGTCTCGGCCCACCGGATGCCGGAGGACATGGTCGCCTATGGGCGCACCGCCGCCGCCCGCGGGCTGCGGGCCATCATCGCCGGCGCCGGGGGAGCGGCCCACCTGCCCGGCATGCTCGCAGCGCTGACCCCCCTGCCGGTGATCGGCGTGCCCGTCGCGCTGACGCACCTGGACGGCATGGACTCGCTGCTCTCGATCGTGCAGATGCCCGCGGGGGTCCCGGTGGCCACGGTCTCGATCGGCGGCGCCCGCAACGCCGGGCTGCTCGCGGTGCGCGTGCTGGCTGCGGGCGACGGCGCGGAGGCGCAGCGTCTGCGGGAGGCGATGGGCGACTTCCAGGCGGCGCTGCGGGAGACCGCGGTCGCCAAGGGCGACGCCCTGCGGACCTCGCGCGGGGTCTGAGCGCACGGCTGTCAGCACGTGGACCCGCTCAGGCTCACCTCGCCCGGGCCACCGCCAGCGTCCTCCTGGCACCGCCACGCAGCGCGCCGACCGCGCCGACGACACCGCACCGCAGCAGGCGTCGATGTGGGTGTAGACAGAAAGTCTCATTTCTGTCTACAGTATTGGCAGCGCTCGGATCGACCACACCCACCGGAGGACGAGGCACCATGACCGCCACGACCGACCCCACCCTGAGCCCCACCCCCACGAGCGACGGCACCCCGACCGCCCAGCCCACCCCTGAGCGCGACCGTCGGCGCCGACGTCCGTTGATCCGCCCGATCTTCCACCACACGACGTTCACGACCCTCAAGCTCGACGAGATGGTCGACTGGTACGAGAAGGTCGCCGGCCTCGAGCCGGTGCACTACTCCCCCGGCGAGGGCGCCTGGCTGACCAACGACGAGGCCAACCACCGCATCGCCCTGCTGGCGCTGCCGGGCCTGAAGGCTCCGGTGGACAAGGGCCACACCGTCGGCCTGCACCACACCGCGTTCGAGTACGCCGACTTCGACCAGTGGCTGGACAACTACGAGCGTCTGGCGGAGGAGGGGATCCTGCCCTTCCTCAACCTCGACCACGGCATGACCTTCTCCATGTACTACTCGGACCCCGAGGGCAACGGCGTGGAGATCCAGGTCGACAACTTCAGCAGCTGGGCAGAGTCCAAGGAGTGGATGTGGGCCTCGGCGGAGTTCGACCGCGACCCCATCGGTGCCCCGTTCGACCCCGAGAGGCTCGTGGCCGCCCGCCGCGAAGGCCTGGGCCACGCCGAGATCCACCGTCGCTGCCGCGCCGGGGAGTACGTGCCCGACGTCGTCCCCGAGGTCTACCTGCCCGAGCTGTGGTGACAGCCTCACCTCGACCGTCTCGCTGATCCCACCCTTCGGAGGACCCTCTCGTGCGCATCGCCAGCCTCGCCGGACGTGCCACCCTGATCGCCAGCGGCGGCGACCCCCTGCTCGCCCTCGACGTGGAGCGCGCCAGCGACGGGCGCTTCGGCCCTGACCCGCAGGGGCTGTGGGGTGACGCGGCGTTCGCCACCTGGGCGGCCGAGGTCGACGTGACCGGCCACCGTGACGCCGCACCCTTCGACATGGCCGATCTCGCGTCCCCGGTCCCAGCGCCTCCCCAGGTCCTGGCCATCGGCCTGAACTACGCCGACCACGCCGCCGAGGCAGGCTTGGACGTGCCCGAGCACCCGGTGGTCTTCACGAAGTTCGCCTCCGCCATCGCCGGCGCGCACACCAACGTGACGCTGACGGGTGACCGGGTGGACTGGGAGGCGGAGATGGTGCTCGTGATCGGCGGCGGCGGGCGTGACATCGCCGCGAGCGACGGGTGGGACCACGTGGCCGCCCTGATGGTCGGCCAGGACCTCTCCGACCGCAGCGTGCAGCAGCGCGGGCGCCCGGCGCAGTTCTCCATGGGCAAGTCCTTCGCCGGGTACGCCCCGATGGGTCCGTGGGCCACCACCGTCGACGAGGTCCGCGCCGGCCACGACGTGGACGACCTGGCGATCTCGTGCAGCATCACCGACGGCGAGGGAGGGGAGAGCCGCGTGCTGCAGGACGGACGGACGTCGTCGATGGTGTTCTCCGTGCCGCAGCTGATCGCCCGGCTGTCGACCATCGTCGAGCTGCGCCCCGGCGACGTCATCTGGACGGGCACCCCCGCCGGGGTCGGGCTCGGTCGCCACCCGCAGGAGTTCCTGGTCCCCGGTCAGGTGCTGACCACCCGGATCGAGGGTCTGGGTGAGATCACCCAGATCCTGGCCTGAGCGCTGAGCCCCATCGCCAGCTCACCGACACCCATCACGCCGACCCCAGCTCCGGGCGAGGACAGCGTCGCCTTCGCCCACCGCGTGCTGCGCGGGGCGATCCTCGACGGGACCCTGGCGCCGGGGGCGGCGGTCTCCCAGGTGCGCCTGGCTGCAGACCTGGGCATCAGCCGCACCCCGCTGCGCGAGGCCATCGGTCGCCTGATGACCGAAGGCCTGGTGGTCGGCGACTTCAACCATCAGGTGCGCGTGGTCGGGCTGGACCTGGCGGATCTGGACCAGGTGTACGCGATGCGTCTGGCTCTCGAACCGCTGGCGATCACCGCCACCGTCCCCACCCTGGTCGACAGCGCGCTCCGTGCGCTGGCCGGGCACGTCGAGGCCATGGACGAGGCGATCGAGGCGGTCGCCATGGTGGACTTCCGCGCCCACCACCGCGCCTTCCACTTGGGCCTGACCGCCGGCAGCGGGGCGCGGCTGTCCGCGAGCCTGGCCACCTTGTTCGACCACTCCGAGCGGTACCGGCGCATCTACCTGCACGAGGACGCCAGGGCGCCCGGGGCAGCTTCTCGGCGCCGCCTCGAGCTGTCCCAGGAGGAGCACCGCTCGATCCTCGCCGCCGCGACGGCTCGGCGGGAGCGTGAGTGCGCCGAGCGTCAGGTGGCCCACATGCGCCGCACCGTCGAGGTCATCTTCACCGAGGCCAGCGGGTTGAGCGCCTCGGGGCGTCTGGTGCGCCAGAGCGTCGACGCAGCGCCGACGTCCACGCCGGACGGTGACTGAGCCGGCGTGAGCCCCCCCGGGTCGTGCGAGCGACTCATCGCGCTGGGGCCACGCCCAGGGAGAGGACCTGCACGACGACCTCCCGCAGCGCCTCGAGAGGGTCGTCCGGGAGCTCGGCGCTGCGCCAGGCGACGTGCCGGTCGGGGCGCACGAGCAGGCACCCCTCCTCACGGATACCGCTCTGACGCCGCCAATCGCCGTAGACGTCGCTGAACGTCTGCTGGTAGCCCACCCGGCGTACCGTCAGGGGCACGTCGAGCTCGGCGGCGATCCTCTCGGCGGCGCGCGACCACGGTTCCCCGGCGAGCCCGACGAGCAGCGTCAGCCTGTCCGGGCTGCAGGCGTCGAGGGTGGAGACCACGGCCGAGCCGTGCTGCAGCCAGGCGTGCGGCAGCCGCCCGCCCGGGCGGGTGCTGGGGGTGTAGTACAGCTCCGGGTCCCGCTCCGGTTCCGGCGCCGGTTCCCCGTCGGGCACCACGGCACCCGAGCTGTACTGCTGGCCCATCTCGACGCCGTGGGCGTTGAACTGGTAGTTCTGCAGCTCGACCGCTCCCGCCAGCTCGGTCCGACGTCGTGCCCCTGCTGCGCTGTTCTCCGACAGCTCGTCCAGGCTCGCCCAGCCTGCCTCCATGCTCTGGTCGGGTCGGAAGCCGAGGGCGTCGGCGACCGGCCGCATGTCGCCCACGCTCTTGAGCGCGCGGTCCACCACCTGGCGGCCGACCGGGCGGCGCTCGGCGTCGTAGCTGTCCAGCAGCGCCTCGCCCGCCGTGCCGGAGAGCACCGCGGCCAGCTTCCACGCCAGGTTGTAGGAGTCCTGGATCGAGGTGTTGGTGCCCAGGCCGTTGGCGGGGGGGTGGCGGTGTGCGGCGTCACCGGCGAGGAAGACCCGGCCCCGGCGGTACGTCGAGGCGAGCACGTGGTTGATCTGCCACTGCCCCACCGACTTGATGGTGACCTCGACGTCGGGGTCGCCGATGGTCTGCTGCGCGCGCTCGAGAAGGGCCTCGGGTGAGAGGTCGGGCTCGCCCCGCGCGGGGTCGTACATGAACAGCAGCACCCACTCCGTCCACGGGCGCACGCAGATCCACGTGCCGCTGCCCACCCAGAAGTTGTTGCCGGGCTGGCTCATCCAGTACAGGGATCCCGGTCGGTGCGCGGTGTAGCGGGTCAGGTCGGCGTCGAGCCAGACGTTGACCGCGGCTCCCAGGCCGCTCTCGCCCTCCATCGCGATGCCCACCTGGTCGGCCACCGTGCTGCGCCCGCCGTCGGCCCCGATGGCGTAGCGGGCGCGGACCTCGTGCTGCTCCCCGGTCACGCGGTCCTGGACGACGGCGCGCACCGCGCCATCGGTCTGGCTCAGGGTGATGAGCTCGGTGGAGAACCTCACGTCGGCGCCGTGCGAACGGGCGCCGTCCAGGAGGATCGGCTCGAGCAGGTGCTGCGGTGCGTTGCACATCGAGCTCGGGCTCGCGGCGTCGTAGTCGCCGCGGCGGGCCGGGCCGCTGCCCCAGGTCATGAGCCGGGCGATCTCACGGCCGGCGAAGCTCGTCGCCCAGACGTTGTTCCCCATGAGGTCGCGCGGGGTGGCGATCGCGCGGACCGCGTCCTCGATGCCGAGATCGCGGAAGACCTCCATGGTGCGCTGGTTGGTGATGTGCGCCCGTGGCGAGCTGGCTGTCGAGGCGTACTTGGTGATGGTGATCGCGGCGATACCGGCCCGGGCCAGCAGGGCGCTGGCCGTCAGCCCCGCCGGTCCAGCGCCGACGACCAGGACGTCGGTGTCGATGGTGCGCACGAGCTCCACTCCTCCGTTGGGCGGGATGCGCTGAGCAAGCGCGGGGCCTCTTGCGCTCGTGCACGCCACTGTCTTCCATCATCTTCGATGAGTCAAGTGATGTTCGACGATCTGCTGCGTCGTAGACTCACGGGACGACGACACGAGCGAGGTGACCATGGCCGTGGCCGACCCCGGCGGCGTCGGCGAGCACTCCGGGGCCGCTCGGCCGGCTGACGTGCTCGACCGGCTCCGCGATGACCTCATGTCGGGGGAGCTGCTCGCGAGCCAGCCGCTGCGGCTGGCGGCGCTGCGCGACCGGTACGACGTCGGTCTGACGCCGCTGAGGGAGGCGCTCTTCGGTCTGGTGGCCGAGGGCCTGGTCACGTTCGAGGCCCGCCGCGGCTTCCGCGCGGCCGCGCTGAGCGTCGACGAGCTCTACGACGTCACCGAGCAGCGGGTCCTCATCGAGTCGCAGGCGCTGCGCCGGTCCCTGGACCGCGGGAACCTCGCCTGGGAGTCCCGTGTGCTCGCCGCGCACCACCGGCTCGCAGGCACCGGCATGGTCGTCGACGGACGGTTGGACCCGGCGTGGGTGACCGCCCACCGTGACTTCCACCGTGTCCTGGTCGAGGCCTGCGGCTCACCGTGGCTGCTGCGCTTCCGCGACGTGCTCGCCGACCAGAGCGAGCGCTACCGACGCTGGTCGGTGCTTAAGGCCCCGGAGCGTGACGTCGCCGCGGAGCACCGGGGGCTGGCCGACAGCGTGCTGGCCCGCGACGCCGAGACGGCCACGTCCCGGCTGGCCGAGCACTACTGGCGCACGGCTCACCTCTGCGAGCTGCCCGCGCCCGCCACCGATCCGTCGCCCACCCACCTCACCTGATCGACCCCCGCCGGCGCCGTCAGCCCCCGAGGCTCGGCTGCGAGGCGGCGACCGCCTCGATCGCGTCGACGTCGTTGGTGCGGATCGCCGAGAACACCTCCTGGGCCGCGGCGTCGTCCCAGTCGACGACGACACCGGCGGCGGTGCTGCGGTCCGCGCTCGCGACGGGCACCGTCAGGCTGGTCGCGGAGCCCGAGGCCACCGAGCGGAAGGCGCTCGCGAAGCGGGCGAGGGCGATCGGCCCGGTGCCGTCGTCGACGGCGAGCGCGCCGCCGCCCGCGTGCGCGACGCGGAAGCCGGTGACCGGGTTGAGCAGCGTGCTCGGGCTCGTGGCCTCCCCGGCGATCGCGGCGATGAGCTCGCGCTGGCGCTGCGCACGGCCGAGGTCCCCGCCCACGGCGGAGTCGCGGCTGCGGGCGTAGCCGAGCGCCGTAGCCCCGTCCATCACCTGGCAGCCGGCGGGGATGTCGAGCCCGGCCTTGGGGTCGACGATGGCGCTGCCCGGGCACATCTCCACGCCGCCGACCGCGTCGACCATCCCGGCGAAACCCGCCAGCCCCGTCTCGGCGTAGCCGTCGACGTGGATGTTCGTCGCCTCCTCCACGGTGCGGGTCAGCAGCTCCGGGCCGCCGAGGGCGTAGGCCGCGTTGATCTTCTGGGAGCCCTGCCCGGGGATGGCCACGTAGCTGTCCCGCGGCAGGGAGAGCAGGACGCTGCGCCCCCCGAACGGCGGGGTGTGCAGCAGCATGATGGTGTCGGTGCGCCCGCCCTGGAACTCCTCGGCCGGACCCGTGGACAGCTCGACCTCCTGGTCGGCCGACAGGCCGTCGCGCGAGTCGGAGCCGACGAGCAGCACCGTGTGGCCGGGGGTGTTGGCCGCGCTGCTGGCCGGCATCGGCCCCACGCGATCCAGCGAGACGTAGCCGACCATCCCGAGCGCCAGCGGATAGGCGACGGCGAGCAGGACGAGCAGGGCGAGGGCAGCGCGCCAGCGGGGTCGGCGACGACGACGGGCGGGGCGGGGCGGGGCCTGGCGGTGCTCTCGGGAGCGGTGCGGCCCGGAGGGGTTCCTCGGCTCGTACGGGTCCCTCGGGTCGTGCTGGTCGCGCTGCTCACGGCCCCCGACGGCCTGCGAGCGGTGCCCCGGTGGAGCGGCGCGCCCCGGTGCTGCGCTGTGCCGGCCCGACCCGGGCGCCGGGGGGGTGGCGTCACCGCGCCGCAGGCGCGGCGACGCGCGGTACGTCGTCGCGGGTCCCCAGCGCGGGTCGTCGGTCACCGGCACACGGTAGAGCGTGATCGCGCGGGCCGGTGGTACGCCGCCGCTGCGGTGGACGAGACGTCACCGCCGCCGCTCGAGAAGCCGCCCCGAGGCAATCACGCAGCGCTACCGTCCCTCCGTGTCTGTTGCCGACCCCGTCGCTGCGCCACCGGCTCCGCCGAGGAGCGCCCCGCGGCGTCGTCGCGCCGCGGGCGCGGCGCGGTTCCTCGCGCTGACCCTCGCGGGCCTGCTGGGGCTGCAGGTGGTGTTCTTCGCGGGGCTGGTCGCGGCGCAGGCGGTGCCCAACGCCCCGATCATCGCCGCGCTGGCCACCGCGGTCGGGGAGGGCACCTACGGACCGGCGTACGTGCCCGACGGCGTCGGCGGCTCGGCGGACCGCTTCACCGAGTGCGTCATCGTCGGGTACGGCGTCTCCTCCCCCGAGGACCCCCGCGACGTCGTGGCGCGGGCCGCCGGCGGCCCACGCCTGGAGTCCTGCGAGCTCGGCGCTGCGCAGATCACCGCGCTCGCCGCCGGCGAGCAGGTGGACCCGCCGGCCACCTACTTCCGCTACTGGAACGGCTACTCCGTGCTCACCCGCCCGGTGCTCGCGCTCGTGGGGCTCACCGGGCTGCGCCTC
>JARIBR010000097.1 GCA_029258695.1 Quadrisphaera sp. | reverse complement strand
CGCCAGGACGAGATCGACGCCCGGTGGGACGCACCACGGTGATCCTGCTGGACAGCACGGTCCTCGTCGACATCGTGCGCGGCCTGCCCGCGGCCCGCGGTTGGTTGGCAGCCAGCGGGGACGTCATGGCGGCATCCGAGATCACACGGTCCGAGGTCCTTCGGGGCATGAGGTCCCACGAGCGGAGCGCCACGCACCGCGCCCTCGGCGATCTCCACTGGTTCCCGGTCGACGAGGGGGTCTCCACCCGTGCCGGAGCGCTAGGACGTCAGTACCGCGCGAGCCACCACCTCGGGCTGCCCGACCTGCTGATCGCCGCGACCGCGTTGGTCAACGACGTGGACCTGGTCACCTCGAACGTCAAGCACTTCCCGATGTTCGACGGGCTGACCGCCCCGTACTGAGCATGTGGTGGAGCATCGAGGACTGCCGCCGAGCTCGTGAGGTCGGGACAGGAGCGCGAGCGGGGACGTGGTGTCCCCGACACGCCGGAGAGCAGCGCACCAGCTCCCCGCTCGGCGGCCGGACATCACACCAAGTCCCCGGTGGACGGCCAGGCAGCACACCAGCCCCCGGCTCGACGACCGTGGACCACACCCGCCCCCGGCTCGACGGCCTCTGATGCCGTCCGCCCTCACACCAGCAGCTGGCTCGCCGCCAGCTCGCGGTAGAGGGGGGAGGTCTCCAGCAGCTCGGCGTGGGTCCCGGCGGCCACCGTGCGCCCGGCGTCGAGGACCACGATCTGGTCGGAGTCGACCACGGTCGAGAGCCGGTGCGCGACGACGACGAGGGTCCGGGACGCTGCCGCGGCCACGAGGGCGTCGCGCAGCAGCGCCTCGTTGCGCGCGTCCAGCGATGCGGTGGGCTCGTCGAGCAGCAGCAGCTCGGGTTCCGCGAGCAGCGAGCGCGCGATGGCCAGGCGCTGGCGCTGCCCCCCGGAGAGCAGCACCCCGCCCTCCCCCACCTCGGCGTCGAGGCCCTCGGCGGAGCGGGTCGCCAGCTCGCCGAGCGCCACGGTCTCCAGCGCCGCGAGCACCTCGGCGTCGGTGGCGTCCGGGGCGGCGAGGCGCAGGTTGCTGCGCAGCGTCCCGGCGAGCACCGGGGCGTCCTGCTCGACGTAGCCCATGCGCGCCCGCAGCTCGGCGCGCGGCACGTCGCGGACGTCCACCCCGCCGACGCGCACGGCGCCGCCCGAGACGTCGTGGAAGCGCTCCACGAGAGAGAGCAGCGTGGACTTGCCCGCGCCGGAGGGCCCGACGACGGCGGTGCGGGTGCCGGCCGGCACCGAGAAGTGGGCGTCGACCAGGGCCGCGGTGCCGTCGGCGTAGGAGAACGCGACGTGGTCGAAGACCAGCAGCGGCGCGTCGCTCTCCGGCTCGCGGCGGGGCTCCGTCGATCCCCCGACCGCCGCGTCCGCTGGTGCGTCGCCGCGGTGGGTCGCCGACCGCGCGGTGGCCGGTGCCCGCCCGACGGCGCCGTCCTCCTCGATCTCGACGTCCATCACCTCGTCGATGCGCGTCAGCGCCGCCAGGCCGGCCTGCAGCGTGGTCCACACGCCCAGCAGCTGCCCCAGCGGCAGGACGAGGGTGAACAGCAGCAGAACGAACGCCACCAGCGAGCCGACCGACAGCGCTCCCGAGGCCACCCGGTACCCGCCGACGCCCAGGACGGCGATGAACGCGGCCTGCACCGCCAGGCCGCTGATCGGCGCGATGACCGCCCGCACCCTCGCCGCGGCCACCGAGGCGTCCCGGGCCTCCCGAGCGGCACGGAGCACCCCGGCGCTCTCCCGGTCGGTGGCCCCCGAGGCGCGGATGGTGCGCAGCGCCGAGAGCATCCGGGAGACCGCGGAGCTCATGTCCCCGACCCGGCGCTGCGTGGTGAGCTCCAGGGCGCGCAGCCGGTAGGACGCGGCGATACCCACCCCGAGGCCCACCGCGACGGCGGCCACGGTGATCCCCAGCAGCGGCAGGTCGAGGTAGGCCATCACCCCCAGGGCGCCGATCGCGGTGAGCGCCACGCCGAGGGACTCGAACAGCCCCGAGGTGACGACCGAGGCCAGCGCGGTGGTGTCGGAGCCCACCCGCGAGAGGAGGTCGCCGGACAGACGCGCGTCGCGCTCGGCCACGGTCATCCGGGTCAGCCGCCGGACGATGGACTCCCGCACCGAGAGCACCACGCCCTCCCCGGCTCGCTGGAGGAGGTACTGCCGCAGGCCTCCGAGCAGCGTCGAGACGACGAGCAGCCCCACGAGGACGCCCGCGAGCCCGGCGATGGGCTGCGAGTCCTGCACCTGCGTGACCACCTCACGCACCAGCAGCGGCTGCGCCAGGGAGGTCGCGGCGCCGATCAGCGAGAGCACCGCCGCGATGCCGATCACCCACCGGTAGGGGCGCAGCGAGGGCCACAGCAGCCGGGCCCCCTGCGCCAGCGTGAGGGCCTCGCGCTCCCCGGGCGCATCGCCCTGCCCTGTGCTCCCTGCCTCCTCGCTCACTCCTGCGCCCAGCCGAGCCCGCGGATGTCGAGCGCCTCGTCGAGGGCCGCGAGCGCCTTGGGTCCGACGCCCTTCAGCGCGCCGACCTCGTCGCGGGTGCGCTCGGCGAGCTGCGGCAGCGTGGTGATGCCGGCGGCCTCCAGGGCGCGGCGGGCCGGGGCGCCGGCGCTGCGCGGCAGCGCGTCCGGGTCGCCGGCGGGGGCGTCGACCTGCCCGTCCTCGCCGAGGGTGGCGCCCACCGCGGCCGGGCCGCCGTCGAGCAGCGCGACGAAGCCGGCCTCGTCGAGCACGGTGAGCTCGAGCTCGGCGGCCTTCGCGGCCTTGGAGCCGGGGTCGGTGCCGACCACGACGAACGCGGTCTTCTTCGACACCGACGACGAGGCCCGCCCGCCGCGGGCGAGGATCGCCTCCTTCGCGCCGTCGCGGCTGAACCCCGCGAGCCCCCCGGTGACCACGATCGACAGCCCGCTCAACGTCCGGGGGGTGGACTCGTCCACCTCGTCCTCCATCGACACCCCCGCCTCGCGCCAGCGCCGCACCACCTCGCGGTGCCAGTCGGCCTCGAACCACTCCGCGACGGCGTCGGCGATCGTCGGCCCCACCCCGCCGGCGGCCGCGAGCACGGCCGGCTCGTCGCGGGCAGCAGCCTCGATGCGCTCCATCGAGACCAGCTCGGAGGCCAGCGCCCGCGCGGCGGTGGGGCCGACGTGCCGGATCGACAGGCCCACGAGCACCCGCCACAGCGGCTTGTCCTTCGACGCGGCGAGGTTGCGCAGCAGCTTCGCGCCGTTCTCGTTGAGCACCACCCCGTCCTCCGGGTGGCCCTGGCGCGCGTAGCGGGTGAACAGCGGCAGGCGCAGCAGGTCGTCCTCGGTGAGGGAGAACAGCCCGCCCTCGTCGGTGAGCACCGCGGGCCCGCCGTCCTCCGGGGCCGCGGTGAGCGCGGCGGC
>JARIBR010000085.1 GCA_029258695.1 Quadrisphaera sp. | reverse complement strand
CGGCCAGGGCGAAGCCCCGCGAGTCCAGCCAGGCCCGGCCGGAGAGCAGCAGGACCAGCAGCGCCAGCACGCTGACCTTCAGCACCCACGAGCCCATGGCCACCATGACCGGGAAGTGCGGGTTCGCCCGGGACGCCTGGCTGCGCACGGCCCACGACATGATCAGCGGGGAGGAGCCGAGGACGGCGAGGACGACCACCAGGCCGACGCCGCCGCCCAGCAGCGCCCCCGAGCCCCAGAGCAGGGCGGCGAGCACCAGCATGGCGAGCCCCACGGGCACGGCGACCAGCGCGCTGGAGCGTGCGACGCCCCGGTAGGGGTCGGCGGCCGGTGGACGTGCGGGCGCCGCGGTCTGCTGGTTGCTGCGCTGCGGGGAGTCGGGCACGGACGTCAGGCTATCCGGCGCGGGGCACCCCTCGGCGCGCTCGAGCGGTGTCCTCCGGTGCGGGCACCGCCCGGGCCGGTGCCGGCGTGATCGCCACGACGGGCGGCTCGACGCCGCGGGTCGCGCCGGCGGCGGCCTCGTCACCGCCGTCCGTCCGACGACGACGACCTCGCGCGCGCTCCCGGCGCCGCGGTCGACCGCTGGCCCCGGCCCCTCCGGCACCGCGACCCCCGGCGCGCCCACCCCGGCGCGCCCTCGGGCCGACGGTGGCCACCGCGACGAGGACGGCGAGCACCGCCCAGACGCTCGCGGCCACCGCGACGGGCCGCACGAGGGCGAGGGAGACCATCCCGAAGGCCACCACGGCGCTCCACGCCCACAGCACCCACACCGCCTGGCGGTGGGTGTGCCCGAGGTCGAGCATCCGGTGGTGCAGGTGCCCCCGGTCAGCGCTGAAGGGTGACTCGCCCCGCAGCGTACGGCGCGCCACCGCCCACACCAGGTCGAGCAGGGGCAGGACCATCACGGCGAAGGGCAGCAGCACGGGGACGAAGATCGGCACGCGCTCCACGGTGCTGATGACGCTGGGGTCCGCCTCGGTCGTCACCGCCACCGCGGAGGCCGCGAGCATCAGGCCCAGGAGCATCGCCCCGGAGTCGCCCATGAAGATGCGCGCGGGGTTGACGTTGTGCGGCAGGAACCCCGCGCACACCCCCACGAGCACCACGACGGTCAGCGACGCGAGGTTCGAGTAGTCGCCGGGCGAGGTGTTCCGCGAGAGCAGGTAGGTGTAGGCGAAGAACGCGGCGCCGCCGATGCCGACCGCCCCGGCGGCGAGGCCGTCCAGCCCGTCGATGAAGTTCACGGCGTTGATCGCCACGACGACGACGAGCACCGTGAGGAGCAGGAACAGGCGCGGGGACCCGACGGTGATGCCCCCGACGGGCAGGGTGGCCAGCTGGACCCCCTGCCAGGCCATGAGCCCGGCGGCGAGCACCTGCCCGGCGAGCTTCGTCAGCGCGTCGAGGTCCCAGATGTCGTCGGCGACGCCGAGCGCGCACACCACACCGGCTGCGGCGAGGACGCCCCACGGCCCCGACGAGCTCGAGAAGATCCCCTCGAGGAAGCGCATCTGGGAGGCCACGACGAAAGCGACGGCGACGCCGACGAACATCGCGACCCCGCCGAGGCGCGGCGTGGGCGTGGCGTGCACGTCCCGCGCGCGCACCGGCGTCATGGCGCCGACGCGCAGCGCCAGGGCCCGGACGAGCGGCACGGTGAGGTAGGTGGTGCCCGCAGCGAGCAGCATGAGGAAGAGGTAGGCCCTCACCCGGGGCTCTCCGGCGGGTGGCCGTGCTCCTCATTCGGAGCCGATCCGTCGACGTCGATCAGGCCTGGCACGACGGCGCGCAGCGTCGCCAGGTCGATCCCTCCGGCGCGCAGCAGCCGTGGCGGGTCGGTGGTGGCGTCGACGATGGAGGAGGCGAGCACCGGCGCGCCCTCGTCACCGGCACGTCCCCCGTCCTCGCGCGGGCCCTCGTCGAGGTAGACGGCCACCGCGTCGCCCAGCTGCTCCTGCGCTGCCGCGGCGTCGCGGGGGGCGGGGCGCCCGGTGAGGTTGGCGCTCGAGACCGCCAGCGGCCCGGTCGCACCCAGCAGCTCACGGGCCAGGGGGTGCGCCGGGACGCGCAGGGCGACCGTGCCGCGGGTCTCGCCGAGGTCCCACCGCAGCGAGGGCTGGGCCTGGCAGACCAGGGTGAGGGCGCCGGGCCAGTGGGCTGCGGCGAGCTCGCGGACCGCGTCGGGGACGTCGCGGGCCAGCCCGTCGAGCACCCGGACGTCGGCGATGAGGACCGGCGGCGGCATCGACCGGCCCCGCCCCTTGGCCGCGAGCAGCGCGGCGACGGCGTCAGCGGAGAAGGCGTCGGCGGCCAGGCCCATCACGGTGTCGGTCGGGAGGACCACCAGCTGGCCGCGCGCCAGGGCGTCCTTGGCGTGGCGCATCGCGTCGGTGCGCTCGGCCGGGTCACCGGCCTCGCTCACGTCGTAGCGGATGCTCATCGACGCCCCCTCACCGCTACCGCTCGCCCGGACCACCCGTCGGCCCTCATCCTCGCACCGCCGGGCCCCGAGCCCGGGGAGTCGCGGGATGCGTCGCTCAGCACCGCACGGCGCTGACGCACCGTGGCCGGCCGGTGAGGTCGACGTGCCCCGTGGTACCGCGCCACCGTGAGCCGCCGAGGAGCTCGAGCAGCGCGTCCGCCTGGGTCTCGGCGTGCTCGACGACGACGGTGCCCCCCGGGCGCAGCAGCGCGGCGGCGCGCGCCACCACGGCCCGCGGCACCTCCAGGCCATCGGTGCCGCCGCCGAACAGCGCCATGGCGGGGTCGTGCTCGGCGACCTCGACCTCGCGCGGGACCGCGCCCGGCGGGACGTAGGGCGGGTTCGACACGACGACGTCCACGCTGCCGTCGAGCCACGGCAGCGCGTCGGCGGCGTCGCCGCGGTGCAGGCGCACGCTCGACCCGACGAGGGTGCGCTGGGCCCAGGCCGCCGCGTCCTCGCTGAGCTCGACGGCGTGCACGAGCGCGCCGGGGACCTCGGTGGCCACCGCCAGGGCGATGGCGCCGGACCCGGTGCACAGGTCCACGACGAGCGGCCGGTCCGGTGCGGCGACCGGTGGGTCGGTTGCGACCGCGCGCGCGGCGTCGATCGCCACCTGCGCGGTGGTCTCGGTCTCGGGTCGCGGCACGAAGACCCCGGGACCGACCGGGATCTCCAGCCCGCGGAACGGGGCGTTGCCGACCAGGTGCTGCAGGGGCACGCGCCGGGCACGGCGCGCCACGAGCTCGTCCAGGCCGGCCGGCGCGTCGTCGCCGCGCAGCGCCGCGAGGCTCACGTCGCCGCGGGAGACCCCCAGCAGGTGCGCGGCCAGCAGCTCCGCGTCGGCCCGCGGGCTCGGCACACCCGCTGCGGCCAGCCGCTGCGTCGCCGAGCGCAGCGCATCGCTCAGAGCGGCACGTGACCCGCCGCTCACGAGCCCCCGGCCGCCTCCGCCAGCCGCGCGGCGCGGTCCGCGTCGACGCTGGACTGGATCAGGGCGCCCATGTCGCCGTCGAGCACGGCCTCGAGGCTGTGGCTCTTGAACCCCGTGCGGTGGTCGGCCACGCGGTTCTCCGGGTAGTTGTACGTGCGGATGCGCTCGGAGCGGTCCACGGTGCGCACCTGGCTGCGGCGCGCAGCGGCCGCGGACGCGTCGGCCTCGGCCTTGGCGGCCGCGTGCAGGCGCGAGCGCAGGATGCGCATCGCCTGCTCGCGGTTCTGCAGCTGGCTCTTCTCGTTCTGGCAGCTGACGACCGTGCCGGTGGGCAGGTGGGTGATGCGCACGGCCGAGTCGGTCGTGTTCACCGACTGGCCCCCGGGCCCGGAGGAGCGGAAGACGTCGACGCGCAGGTCGTTCGGGTCGACCTGCACCTCCACCTCGTCGACCTCCGGGGTCACCAGCACCCCCACGGCGGAGGTGTGGACCCGCCCGGCGGACTCGGTCACCGGCACCCGTTGCACCCGGTGGACGCCGCCCTCGTGCTTCAGGCGCGCCCACGGGCCGTCGTCGTCGGCGGCTCCCGAGGCCCCCTTGCCCGCTTTGATCGAGAGCACCACGTCCTTGTACCCGCCCAGGTCCGACTCGGTGGCGGAGAGCAGCTGGGTGCGCCAGCCCACGCGCTCGGCGTGGCGCAGGTACATCCGCAGGAGGTCACCGGCGAAGAGCGCGGACTCCTCGCCGCCCTCGCCGGCCTTGACCTCGAGGATGACGTCCGACCCGTCGTCGGGGTCGGCCGGGACCAGGACCTCGCGCAACCCCTCGCTCGCGGCCTCCAGCGCGGCCTCGAGCGCCGGCAGCTCGTCGGCGAAGGCCGGGTCCTCGCGGGCCATCTCCTGCCCGGCCTCGAGGTCACCGGCGGCCGACTCCAGCGCGGACGCCGCCGCCACCACCCGGCCCAGCTCGGCGTAGCGCCGCCCGAGGGCGCGCGCCCGTCCCTGGTCGGCGTGGAGGTCCGGGTCGGCCAGGGCCCGCTCCAGCTCGGCGTGCTCGGCCACCAACGCAGCGACCGGCCCGCCGGCGGGTGCCGACGGACCGGTCGCTGGGGAGCCGGCTCCGCGGGAGCCGGTCGTCACGCTGGGGATCGCGCTCAGGACTTCTTGGCGTAGCGGGCGTTGAAGCGCGCGATGCGCCCGCCGGTGTCGAGGATCTTCTGCTTGCCGGTGTAGAAGGGGTGGCAGGCGCTGCACACGTCAGCGCGCATCGAGTCACCCTCCTTGGTGCTGCGGGTGGTGAACGTGTCACCGCACGTGCACGTGACGGTGACCTCGTGGTACTCGGGGTGGATTCCGGTCTTCACAGGTGCTCCTCTTCTCGTGACCGCCGGGTCGCCGACCGCGCGGGCTGCGTGGTCGGCGTGAGCCGGTGTCTGGGTTCTTCAACG
>JARIBR010000031.1 GCA_029258695.1 Quadrisphaera sp. | reverse complement strand
GGCGACGGCGGGCGTCCACGGGTGCGCGGCGAAGCCGGCCAGCGCGGCGGCCAACGGGGCCGGCGCGGACTCCGTGAAGCGCACCCCGTCACGCCCGGCGAGCAGCTCGCGCATCGCGGGAAGGTCGCTGACCAGCAGCGGCAGCCCGGTGGCCAAGGCCTCCAGGGGCTTCAGGGGCGTGGTGTCGGCCGAGACCGCGGCGGCCTTGCGGGGCACCACGAACAGGTCGAGGCCCGCGTACCAGTCCGGCATGGCGCCGGCGGGGAGGAACCCGGGCAGGCTCACCACGTCGCCGAGGCCGCGCTCGGCGACCAGCGCCGCGATGCGCTCCATGTCGCGCCCGGTCCCGGCGATCTCCACCTGGAGCCGGCGACCGCCGACGGTGGCGCGAGCGCCGCCCAGCCCGGCGGCCGAGCCAGAACCCAGCCCGGCGGCCGAGCCAGGGACCAGCCCGGCCAGCAGGCCGGCGGCCTCCACGAGGACGTCGAGGCCCTCGATGACCTCGAACGTCGTGGCGTACCCGACGCGCAGCACCCCGGGGTCGTGGTCGCTGCGGTCACGGGGGGTGAAGCGCGCCGCGTCCACGGCGTTGCGCACCACCGAGACCCGGTCGCGGGACACCCCGCCGTCGACGAGGCGCCGCGCGAGCCCGTCGGCGATGGTCACGGCGTGGTCGGCCGCCCGGGCGAGGGCGAGCTCGAGGCTGTTCTGGCGGCGGCCCCGGGCGTGGAGGTAGGGGTTGCGCCCGTCCAGGTCGTAGTCCCCGTTGAAGCAGCGCAGCTCGTAGACGAACGGCACGCCGCGCTCGCGGGCCGCCGCCATCGCCGGTCGCCCCACGAACGCGGGGTGGTGGGCGTGCACGACGTCGGGACGCACCTCGTCGATCACCGCGCCGATCCCGCGGCGAGCCTCGGCCTCCAGCGCGGGGGCCAGCCCGAGGGTGGGGCGCTGCAGGCTGCGCGCTGCCTCGACCAGCCGCGGGGGCACCCGCTCGAGGACCGCGCCGAGCGCCCCGCCGGACCCTGCGGGCTCAGCGCCCTGACCGGAGCCCTGCGCCTCGACCTGGTGCTGACCGGGACCCCAGCCGTCGACCACGAGGTCGGGATCGCTGGCGCGGGCGAACGCCGGGTAGGGCGAGACGGCCACGTGGGCGTCGTACCCCAGCTCGGCGCGCTGGGCGCTGACGAGGCACCGGCTGCGCACGGTGTACCCGTCCACCCACGGCCAGCCGTAGTTGACGACGTGGAGCACCCTCACGAGGTCACGTACCCGGGGTCGCGGTCGGCCTGTCGGCCCTGAGCGGTCTGTCGGTGGTGCTGGGTCACCGTGAGGCACCCTTCTGCGCCGGGGCGCGGGTCGGGGGTGAGCGTGATCTGCTGCGCGGCGTTCTCGGTCCACGGGCAGTCGCGGTGGGAGACCACGAGGCAGACGCGCTGGCGGCACCACTCGAGGAGCCCCTCCTGCACGTCCGCCTCCGTCTCGAGGTCCAGGGAGCTCGTCGCCTCGTCGAAGACCACGACGTCGGGGTCGCGCCACACCGCCCGCGCGAGCTGCACCAGCTGTGACTGCCCGGAGGAGAGCCCGGTGCCGTGCGGCCCGACGACGGGCTCGTTGACGTCGAAGCGCAGCGCACCGGCGGTGACCTCCTGGTACAGCCGGGCGACCGTGGCGTCGGAGACGTCCTCGGTGTCGTCGAGCAGGAGGTTGTCGCGCAGGGAGCCCTCCACGAGCACGGGGCGGGCGCCGACGTAGAGCACCCGGCCGGCCGGCAGCGCGTCCGGGGGCACCGCGACGCCGTCCGCGCTCTGGTCGAGGCCCTCCCCCAGGGCTCCGTCCGGGGTGTCGCCCGCGTGCTCCTCGACCGCCCGGGGCGCGACGGCGCGCACGCTCCCGGAGCGCGCGGGCAGCAGCGCGGTGAGGAGCATCGCGAGGGTGGACTTGCCCGCACCCGTCTCGGCGGTCAGGGAGGTGAGGGCCCCGCGCTCGAGGGTGACGTCGACGTCGTCGAGCAGCGGCTCTCCCGTGGCCCAGGCGAAGGCGAGGTCACGGGCGACGAGGCGCTGGACCGGGCCGTCCGTGGCCACGCGGGCCGCGGGCTGCTCGGCGGCGTCCCAGTAGGCGGCGATGCGCCGCCCGGAGGTCGCGGTCTCGGCGGCGCGCGAGGTGGTCTCCCCCAGGCGCGAGACGGCGATGAGCAGCTGCCCGACGACGAAGACGACGGCGACCAGGCCCCCGACCTCCAGCCCCCCGTTCGCCACGAGCACCGAGCCGAGCCCGACGACCGCGACGAAGGACAGGGAGTTCAGACCGATGAGGATGGCCTGGACCAGCGCGGTGAGCCGCCCCTGGCGCCGGCTGACCTCGACGAAGTCCTCGTGGGCGCTCATCATCTGGCGCACCGGCAGGTCGGCCAGGCCGAACTGGCGCGCGAGCACCACCCGGTCGACCTCGACGACGTCGCGGGCCTTCTGGGACAGGCGGGACAGGCGGGCGAAGCGGGGGTTCGTCAGGCGCATCTGCCGGCGGGTCCCCTGCACCAGCGCCAGGGCGCTGACCACGCCGAGCACGGCGAGCAGGCCCAGCAGCGGCGGGGAGAGCCAGGCGATGAGCACGACGGAGGCCACGAGCCAGAAGAGCAGCACCGTGA
>JARIBR010000030.1 GCA_029258695.1 Quadrisphaera sp. | reverse complement strand
GGGTGCTCTCCTTCGTGCGCCGGTCAGGACGGGGCGTCCTCGGGGAGCCGGCGTGGTGCAGCGACCGTAGGGGCGGGCGCCGGGGCATGAGCGGCGTTGTCCACAGGTTGGTCGAGGCTGTCCACAGGCGTCTCGGGCGCGTCGTCGAGGTCCTCGGGTGGCTCGTCGCCGGGCCCGCCCTCGTGGTCGAGAGGCAGGGCCACCTCCGCGGTCGCCCCTCCGCCGGGCGTGGGCACCAGCCGGACGGCCCCGCCGTGCGCCCCCACGATGGCCGCGACGATGGCCAGCCCGAGGCCCGAGCCGCCGCCCTGGGTGCGCACGCGGGAGGCGTCAGCGCGGTAGAAGCGCTCGAAGACGCGCCGGGCGTCCTCGGGGGCCACGCCCGGCCCGTGGTCGACCACGCGCAGCACCGCCGAGCCGTCGCGCACGCCCGCCCCGATCTCGACCGGGGTGCCGGCGGGCGTGTGCCGCAGGGCGTTGGCGAGGAGGTTCTCGAGCACCTGGCGCAGCCGCGGCTCGTCGCCGGTGACCAGCGCCGAGCGCACCGGCGAGCCGTCCTCCGCGCCGACGAGGCGGACGGTGCGGTCGGGGGCCAGGGCGCGGGCGTCCTCGCGGGCGTCGGCGGCGAGGACCAGGAGGTCCACGGGCTCGCGCCGCATCGGCCGCTGCTCGTCGAGGCGGGCGAGCAGCAAGAGGTCGTCGACGAGCCCGCCCATGCGCGTGGCCTCGTCCTCGACGCGGCGGAAGGCGCTCGCCACGTCCGCCGGGCCGGTCAGGGCGCCCATGCGGTGCAGCTCGGCGAAGCCGCGGACCGCCGCGAGCGGGGTGCGCAGCTCGTGGCTGGCGTCGCCGACGAAACGTCGCATGCGCTCCTCGGAGGCCTCGCGCGCCGCGAGCGAGGTCTCGATGCGGTCCAGCATCGCGTTGATGGCGCGCCCGAGGCGACCCACCTCCGTGGTGGCCGGGGTGTCGGCGACCCGGGGGGAGGTGTCGCCGTCGCCGTAGGCGCTCGCCACCGCCTCGACCTCGCGCAGCGGGCGGAACGCGCGGCGCACCGCCGCAGCCCCCAGCAGCGCCCCCGTGACGGCCACGAGCACCCCCACGACGAGGAACCACGCCGCCACGGCGGAGACCGCCCGGTCCACGGGCGCCAGGGAGCGGGCGACGGTGACCACGAGGGTGGCCTCCGACCTGGTGGTCACCGGCACGGCGATGGCGCGCAGCTGGTCGCCGCGAGCCGCGTCGGTGGTGAACGGGTCGCCGCCCAGCTCCTCCGCCCGCTCCAGGCTCACCGGTTCCAGGGCGCTCGTCGCGGGCTGGTTCGGAGGCGTGGGGCCGCGCGTGATGCGCTCGCCGGCCGCGTCGTTCAGCTGGACGATGTAGTCGCTCGGCAGGTTCGGGACGCTCGTCGGGTCCCCGGCGGACTCGACCACGGCGTTGAGCACGCGCTGGTTGCCGACCACCCGGACGAGGTCGTCGTCGACCTGGCTGACGAGGACCCGCTGCAGCAGCGCGACGGTCACCACCCCGGTGAGGAACAGCGCCACCACCAGCAGCGACGTGACGATCGCGACCAGCCGGGTGCTCAGCGGCAGCTCGTGCAGCGAGGCGCCCACGCGCCGTCGGGCCGGCTGCACCCGGGTCCTCACCGAGGACCCCGCGCCGGTCAGAGCGCCGCCCACGAGACCGGAGATCCGCTCCTTGCGGCCCCGCACGGCCCCCACGTCAGGTGGTCGGGGCGAGCCGGAGCACGTACCCGATGCCCCGGCGGGTGTGGATCAGCGGGCTCACCTTCAGGCCGTCGGCGCCGTCGATCGCGTCGATCTTGCGCCGCAGGTAGGAGATGTAGCTCTCGACGATGCCTGCCTCACCGCCGAAGTCGTAGTTCCACACGTGGTCGAGGATCTGCGCCTTGGACAGCACGCGGTTCGGGTTGAGCATGAGGTAGCGCAGGAGCTTGAACTCCGTGGGGGAGAGCTCGACGTCCACCCCGGCCCGCCGCACCTCGTGGGCGTCCTCGTCGAGCTCGAGGTCGGCGAAGACCAGCCGGCCGGCCTTCGGGTCCGCCCCGGCGCCGGTGCGCCGCAGCACCGCGCGGATGCGGGCGACGACCTCCTCGAGGCTGAACGGCTTGGTGACGTAGTCGTCCCCGCCCACCGTGAGCCCGTTGACGCGGTCCGCGACGTCGTCCTTGGCGGTGAGGAAGAGCACCGGGACCTCCCGACCGCGCTCGCGCAGGCGGCGCGTGACGGCAAAACCGTCGAGGTCGGGGAGCATCACGTCGAGGACCACCAGGTCCGGGCGGGTGGTCTCCGCCTGGCGCAGCGCCTCGGCGCCGTCAGCGGCGGTGTGGACCTCGAACCCGGCGAAGCGCAGCGACGTGCTCAGCAGCTCGCGGATGTTGGGCTCGTCGTCGACGACCAGGAGGCGTGCCTCGGTGGTGGGGGGCATGGCCCGAGGATGCGCCGTCAGTCTGAAGGTCCGCTGGGAGATCGCTGCAGGTCGGCTGGCTCTTGCCTGCTGCGCGTGGTCCGTCGGGGCCCGTCAGAGACCGTCGGTGAGGTCCCGCACCCGCGCGTAGCGGGCGCGGACCTGCTCGCCGGCGCCGCTGGTGTCGGCGGGCACGACGGTGGCCGTGGCCGGGCCGCCGTCACCCCAGGTCGGAGGAGCGTCGGCGCCGGACAGCACCCAGGCCGCCTGGCGCGCGGCGCCGTCGGCCACGTACTCACCCGGCGGGGGGACGACCACCTCACGGCCCAGCACGGTGGCGGCGACGCGGCGCACCGCCTCGGAGCGGGCCGCGCCGCCGATGAGCAGGACGCGATCCACCCGGGTGCCCTGCCCGACCAGGGCGTCGACCCCTTCGGCCATGGAGCACAGCAGACCCTCCACCGCGGCGCGCGCGAGGTGGCCGGGCGGCATGGTGGACAGGGTCATGCCGTGCAGCGCGCCGGTGGCCTCCGGGCGGTCCGGGGTGCGCTCGCCCTCGAGGTAGGGCACGAGGACCAGGCCGCCGGCGCCGGGCGCGGTGGCCAGCGCGAGGCGGGAGAGCTCGTCGAGGTCGACCCCCAGCAGGGCGGCGGTGGCGCTGAGCACCCGGGCGGCGTTCAGCGTCGCCACCAGCGGCAGCTGGCGACCGGAGGCGTCGGCGAAGCCGGCGACCACGCCGGACGGGTCGTCGGGCGCGGTGTCGGAGACGGCCGAGACCGTCCCGGAGGTCCCGAGCGAGACGATGACGTCGCCCGGCTGAGCGCCGAGCCCCAGGGCCGCGGCGGCGTTGTCGCCGGTGCCCGGCCCGAGGACGGCTCCCGGCGCCGCGCCCCAGGACGGGTCGACCGGGGAGCAGCGCTCCGCCGGCCCGGCGACCCGGGGCAGCAGCGGGCTGCGCCCGCGCATCGCCAGCTCCAGGAGGTCACGGCGGTACTCACCGGTGCGCGCCGAGAAGTAGGCGGTGCCGGAGGCGTCACCGCGGTCGGTGACCAGGGCGTCGAGGCCGACCGCCCCAGCCCCGGCCCCGGACCCGGCCCCGGCCCCGGCGAGGCGCCACGACAGCCAGTCGTGGGGGAGCGCGACGGCGGCGCTCGCGTCGGCGTTGCCGGGCTCGTGGTCCGCGAGCCACCGCAGCTTGGCCCCGGTGAAGGAGGCGAGCGGCACCACCCCCACGGCGTCGGCGAACCGGCGGCGCCCGAGGGTCTCGTCGCCTCCCCCGAGGTCGCGCACGAGGTCGGCGGCGGCGCTCGCGCTGCGCGTGTCGTTCCACAGCAGCGCCTCGCGCACCACCGCCCCGCGCTGGTCCAGGGCGACCATGCCGTGCTGCTGGCCGCCGACGGAGACCGCCTCCACGCCGCCGAGACCGCCGGCGTCGTCGATCGCGCAGCGCAGCGCGTCCTCCCAGCGGTGCGGGTGCACCTCGGTGCCGTCGGGGTGGTCGGCCCGTCCCTCGCGCACGAGCTCCCCGGATGCGGCGTCGCGCACGACCACCTTGCAGGACTGCGTGGAGGAGTCGACGCCGGCGACGAGGGGGCGGGCCACGGCGGGGCTCACTGCTCCCGGGCGCCCAGCTGGACGCTGACGTCCTGCTCCTGCCCCTCACGGACGACGGTGAGGATCATCTGGTCGTCGGGCGCGCGCTCGCGGACGACCGCGACGAGGGAGTCCGCGCCCGGGGTGGGCACGTCGTCCGCCGCGACGATCTCGTCGCCCTCCACCAGGCCGGCCTGGGCGGCCGCGCTGTCGGGCACGACGGCGGCGACGGTGGCGGCCAGGCGCGTGGTGCCGTCCTCCGTGGTGGGGGTCCCCGGCTGGGGCGCCAGGCTCACGCCCAGCTGGGCGTGGGTGGCGGGGCCCCCGGAGACGAGCTCGGTGGAGACGCGCTTGGCCTCGTCGGCGGGGATGGCGAAACCGAGGCCGACGGAGCCGGCGGAGCCGGCGCCAGCACCGGCCGACGGGCTCGCGATGGCGGAGTTGATGCCGATCACCCGCCCCGCGGCGTCGACCAGCGGACCGCCGGAGTTGCCCGCGTTGATGGCGGCGTCGGTCTGGATCGCGTTGGTGACGACCTCGCCGCCACCCTGGCCACCCTGCCCGCCGAACGGGCTCTGCTGCGTCTCCTGCCCGGCGATGGGCGTGACCACCGGGCGGTTCAGCGCCGAGACGATGCCGGTGGTCACCGTGTCGGACAGGCCCAGGGGGTTGCCGACGGCCATGACGTGCTGGCCCACCTGGACCTCGGAGGAGCGGCCGAACACGGCGGGGGCGAGGTCGTCCGGGGGCTCCTGGATCTGGAGGACCGCGAGGTCGGTGCTGGGGTCGGTGCCGACGATGTCCGCGCCGTAGAGCCGCCCGTCGGACAGCGTCACCTGGAGCTGGCCCTGGGGGCCCGCGGCGGTGGCGACGTGGTTGTTGGTGAGCACGTGGCCGAGCTTGTCGACGACCACCCCGGTGCCCTCACCGCCGCCCTGCGCGCTCGCAGCCCGGATGGAGACCACCGAGGGCTTGACGCGCTGGGCGAGGGTGTTCCAGTTGACGGCGTCGGTGATCGGGACCGACTGCGCGGGGTCGGCGTCCTCGGCGGGCTCGCTCGAGGTCGCTGCCGTCTCGGCGACCACGGGGGGCTCGGGGCGCGTGGCGAACCCGATCGCGGTCGCCAGCCCGCCGGCGAGCAGCGCTGCGACCAGCGCGACGACGACGACCCCTCCCCACCCCGGACCCCGGCGGGGGGATCGGGTCTGCTCGCCCGAGGGAGGCGGGCCTGCCTGCGACGAGCGGTCCTGCGCGGGGTTGCCGACCCACCCCGAGCCCGTCGGGGGCGCCCAGGCCCCGCCCCGGTCCGCGCCGGCGTCCGGGGAGCCGGCCGCCGGGACGCTCGACTGCTGTCCGGCCGCAGCCCCGCCGCCGGGGCTGCGGTCGTCACCGGGCTGGGCGCCGGGATGGTCCGGTGTCGTCATGGCCGCGATGGTGCGCGAACGCACTGGGTGTCGGGTGGACCCTTCCTGGGAGCGGGCTGGCAACCATGGCCGCTCGGTGCGCCACGACGGCCGAGCGTCACGCCTCGGGGACCTCGGAGCGGAGGTCCCCGGCGTCGACGATGCGGTAGGCGTACCCCTGCTCGGCGAGGAAGCGCTGGCGGTGGGCGGCGAACTCCTGGTCCGCGGTGTCGCGGGAGACCACCGTGTAGAACCGGGCGGTCCGCCCGTCGGCCTTGGGCCGCAGCACCCGCCCGAGGCGCTGGGCCTCCTCCTGGCGGGACCCGAACGAGCCGGAGACCTGGATCGCCACCGACGCCTCCGGCAGGTCGACGGAGAAGTTCGCCACCTTGGAGACCACGAGCACGCGCACCTCGCCGGTGCGGAAGGCGGCGAACAGGCGCTGGCGCTCGGCCACGGACGTCGCCCCGGTGATGACGGGCGCGTCCA
>JARIBR010000022.1 GCA_029258695.1 Quadrisphaera sp. | reverse complement strand
GCGGAGGTCCCCCTCGGCGGCACCGCGGTCGGCACCGGCATCAACACCCCGGCCGGGTTCCCGCAGCGCGTCATCGAGCTCCTCGCGCAGGAGACGGGGCTGCCCCTGACGGAGGCGCGCAACCACTTCGAGGCGCAGTCGGCCCGTGACTCCCTCGTGGAGCTCTCCGGTCAGCTGCGCACCATCGCGGTGTCGCTCACGAAGATCAACAACGACTTGCGGTGGATGGGCTCCGGACCCAACACGGGCCTGGGCGAGCTGCGCATCCCCGACCTGCAGCCAGGCAGCTCGATCATGCCCGGCAAGGTCAACCCGGTCGTGTGCGAGGCCACCCTCATGGTCTGCGCCCAGGTGGTCGGCAACGACGCCACGGTCGCCTGGGCCGGGGCCTCGGGGGCCTTCGAGCTGAACGTGGCGATCCCCGTCATCGCCCGCAACGTCCTGGAGTCCATCCGGTTGCTGTCCACCTCCTCGACCGTGCTGGCCGACCGCGTGGTCGACGGGCTCGAGGCGGACGTGGACGCGGCCCGCCACTACGCCGAGGCGTCGCCGTCGATCGTCACGCCGCTCAACAAGGTGATCGGCTACGAGGCGGCGGCGAAGGTGGCCAAGCACGCGGTCGCCGAGGGGGTGACGGTGCGCCGCGCCGTGGTCGACCTCGGGTTCGTCGAGCGCGGCGAGATCACCGAGGCGGACCTGGACGCCGCGCTGGACGTCATGTCGATGACGCGACCCCCCCAGGGCTGAGCGGAGCGACACCGGGCGCTGCGGGCGACACCGGGCGCTGCGGGGTCGCCATCAGCGGTCGGTGGCGACGGTGGCGATCAGTACCAGTCGGTGGCCTGGCTGTGCGCCCACGCGCCGCACGGGGTGCCGTAGACGTCGCGGATGTAGGTCAGACCCCAGCTGATCTGCGTGATGGGGTTGGTCGCCCAGTCATCGCCGGCCTCGGCCATCTTCTCCCCCGGCAGGGACTGCGGGATGCCGTAGGCGTCCGACGTGGGGTTGTCGGCGGTCGGCGTCCAGTCGCTCTCCTTGGTCCACAGGGAGTCCAGGCACTGGAACTGCTCGCCGGTCCACCCGCGCTCGGCGGCCATGGCCCGGCCGGTCTCCTGCGGGTCCGCGAGCGCGGCCTCGAGGGCTGCCACGCGCTGGGCCTCCTCCTCGGCAGCGGCCAGCGCAGCCACGCGTGCGGCATCGGCGGCGGCGGCCTGCTCGGTGCGCTCGGCCGCCTCAGCCTCGCGCTGCTGCGCCTGGAGGCTCGCCCGGCGCTGGGCGCCGAACTCGGTGATCGGTTCGGCGTCGCGGTTCTGTGAGCGGGAGGCCTGGCCGTCCTCGCGGGTCGCCTCGAGCGTCTCTGCCGCCTCTGCCGTGGATCCAGAGAGGTCCACGGCTGCGCCCTGCGCCAGCACGGCCTCGCCGTCGCCCCCACCGGACGACGGCACGACGCCGACCACGCCCAGGCTGGTACCGGCGACGAACGCCGCTCCGAAGGCCGCGACGAGACCGGGACGCACGCGCCGCCGGCGACGGGCCGGGCGGTGCTCACCGGTCGCTGCGGCGGCGTCGTCGGTGGTGGAGGGGTCCAGGGGGTCGGTGGTGGTGGAGCGGGCGCGCGAAGAGCGGTCCATGCATGGCCTTCCGTGCGCGCGGACGACGCACCACGTCTGCGCTGGGGACACCCGGGGAGGCTCGGGGCCCCGGGGGAAGGTGCGAGGCGGTGCGCGAGCCGTCGACGGGCGGCACCACCGTCAGGGCGGCGCCACGACCGACCGACGCCGGGTGATTGCGAGATCAACCGACCACACCTGGCGGTGATCTGTCCAGTTCGGACTCCGTGACATCACACGTTTTGCACCATTGGACACCCCACGTGACGGAAACGGTGCCCATCACCGTCCGGACGTCAGTCAGGTGCCGAAGCGCCGCTCCCGCTCGGCGTACGCGCGCAGGGCGCGCAGGAAGTCCACCCGGCGGAAGTCCGGCCAGAAGGCCTCGCAGAAGTAGAACTCGCTGTGGACGGACTGCCACAGCAGGAAACCGCCGAGCCGCTGCTCCCCCGAGGTACGGATGACGAGGTCGGGGTCGGGCTGGCCGCGGGTGTAGAGGTGCTCGGCGATGTGCTCCACGGTGAGCACCTCGGCGAGCTCCTCGATGGTCGTGCCGCGCTCGGCGTGCTCGGTCAGCAGCGACCGCACGGCGTCGGCGATCTCCTGCCGGCCCCCGTAGCCCACGGCGACGTTGACGTGGAGCCCCGGCTTGCCGGCGGTCTGCTCCTGCGCGCCCGCCAAGCACGCGCGGGTGCTCTCGGGCAGCAGGTCGAGAGCACCGACGACGTGGACGCGCCACCGCCCCTCCGCCACGAGGCGCCCCACGAGGTCCTCGATGATCTCGATGAGCGGTTCCAGCTCCCGGGCGTCACGCGAGAGGTTGTCCGTGGAGAGCATCCAGAGGGTGACCACCTCGACGCGGGCCTCCTCGCACCACCCGAGGAGGTCGAGGACACGGTCGGCGCCCGCGGCGTGGCCGTGCGCCGCCGGAGCGCCGAAGGCTCTCGCCCACCGGCGGTTGCCGTCGAGGATGACGCCCACGTGGCGGGGGGTGGTGGCATCGACGAGCCAACGCCGCAACCGGCGCTCGTACAGCGGCAGGAGCACCCGTCGCAGCCCCGACCTCACCCGTCGAGCCTAGTGCGGTCGCGCACGGGCCACGCGGGGATCGCCAGCGCGCGGCTCCGCCGGGCCGGGAACGCGTCGCGGAGGGTCCGACAACCTCTGCCTACGGTGGCGTAGGTTTGTCTCGTGGCTGCACCTCGGGTCCGCGCTGACGGGCTGCTGGAGGGTCTGGCCCAGGCCGCCAAGCCGGCGCTGCGGGGCTGGATCCACCTCGGCACCGCTCCCCTGGCGCTCGCCGCGGGCATCGTGCTGGTGGTTCTCTCCCCCGCCGGCGCCCAGCGCTGGGCCAGCGCGGTCTTCGCGCTCAGCTCGACGGCGCTGTTCGGGGTCTCGGCGCTGTACCACCGGGGCAGCTGGTCCCCCCGGTGGGCGCTGCGCCTGAAACGCCTCGACCACTCCAACATCTTCGTCCTCATCGCCGGGACCTACACCCCCCTCGCGGTGGCGCTGCTCCCCGGCGACCAGACCCGCGTCCTGCTGTGGACGGTCTGGCTCGCCGCCGGGGCCGGTGTCGCGTTCCGCGTCCTGTGGACCGGAGCCCCGCGCTGGCTCTACACCCCCCTGTACGTGGCCATGGGTCTGGCAGCCGTCGGCTACCTCCCGGACTTCGCGCGGTCCGGTGGCGCGGCGGTGGTCGTCCTCGTGGCCGCCGGCGGGCTGGCGTACATCCTCGGCGCGGTGGTCTACGGCACCCGGTGGCCCGACCCGAGCCCCCGGTGGTTCGGGTTCCACGAGATCTTCCACGTCCTGACCGTTCTCGGCTTCGCCGCCCACGTCGTCGCCGTCTACCTGGCGATGCTGCGCACCAGCGGGGTGGTCACCTCCCCGTAGGGGTGCTCAGCGCGGGTGAGGGCGGGCCCCGACCGCGCGCGCCAGCTCCTCGGGCGACGCGGTCGGCGGGGAGCAGGTCATGCCGCGGCAGACCACGGCGTCGGCCCGGGCGGGCGCGTCGTCGACCGGTTCCACCCCCACCACGAGCCCGGGCGACGTCCCGGCGAGCGCCGCCGCGCGCAGAGCCCCCAGGTCCTCGTCGGCGTCGTCCGCGCCGCCGACGGCCGCCCGCAGCGTCACGGCCACCGGCCCCTCCACCAGCGCCTGGGCGACCGCCAGCCCCCATCCCGCGAAGCGCGGTGCAGCGGACGCCAGCGCCACCACGGGCGCCAGCGCCCGCTCGGCCGCCAGCCGGTGGCGGGTCGATCCGGTGAGCGCCGCGAACGTGACGAGCGCGCCGGCGGCCAGCGACGTGCCCGACGGAGACGCCCCGTCCGCCGGGTCCGCGGGGCGCCCCAGCAGCGCCAGGCGCGGGTCGCCGGCGTCAGCGGCGGTGTCGTGGAGGACACCGTCGTCGTCCGCGAAGCGGGTGAGCACCTGCTCCAGAGCCTGCTCGGCAGCGCGAGACCACCGTGGCTCGCCGGTCACCGCGTGCAGCGCGAGGAACCCCTCCGCCAGACCGCCCAGGTCCTCCAGGACGGCGGGGGCGCTGCCTGCGCGCCCGTCGCGCGAGGTGCGCCGCCACCTTCCGTCGGCGTCGCGGTGGACGCGCAGCAGCAGGTCGGCGGCCGAGCGTGCCGCGTCCACGAGATCGGCACGGTCCAGCAGGGCTCCGCACTCGGCCAGGGCCGCCACCGCGAGGCCGTTCCAGGCCGCCACCACCTTGTCGTCGCGGGCCGGCTGCGGGCGCGCCGCACGGGCGACCCGCAGGCGCTCGCGGACGCCGAGCCACCGCTGAGCGTCCTCCGGGTCGGCCCACACGTCACGCGTGAGCACGGCGGTGGAGGTGCCTTCCTCGAAGCTCCCCCGCTCGGTGACGCCGAGCAGCCGGGCCGCCCACCGGCCGTCGTCCTCGCCGAGGACGGCGGCGAGCTGGTCCGGGGTCCACACGTACGTCGCACCCTCGACCCCGTGGCTGCCGTCGCTGGCGTCGCTGGCGTCGCTGGCGTCGCTGGCGAGCAGCGTGTCGGCGTCGAGCGAGGAGGCCAGCGCCCCCTCACCGGTACCCAGGGCATCGATCATCCAGTCGCAGGTCTCCGCGGCGACGCGGGCGCCCTCGGGGTTCCCCGTCAGGCGCCACCAGTGGAGGTAGGCGCGCGCCAGCTGGGCGTTGTCGTAGAGCATCTTCTCGAAGTGGGGCACCACCCAGGCCGCGTCGACGGCGTACCGGGCGAAGCCTCCCGCCACCTGGTCGTACGTGCCCGAGCGCGCCATGGCGACCAGCGTGCGCTCGGCGAGGCCCTGGGCGCTCCCGCGCGAGGCCGCCGACGCCGAGGTGGCACCGGCGTGACGCAGCAGGAAGCCCACGACGGGGCTCGGCGGGAACTTCGGGGCGCCGCCGAAGCCACCGTGGACGCCGTCCTCCTCGCCGGCGAGGGCGCCCACCGCCGCGGCGAGCCGCGCCGGGTCCAGGACCGAGGGGTGGGCGACGACTGCCGAGCCCGCCGCGAGCGCCCGCGCGATCGAGCCCGCGGCCTCGTCCACCTGGGCGCGGCGCTGCGTCCACGCCTCGTGGACCGCAGCCATCACCTGCCGGAACGACGCCCTGCCGGCCAGCGGCACCGGGGGGTGGTACGTCCCCGCGTGGAAGGGCGCGCCGTCCGGGCGGAGGAAGACCGTCATCGGCCAGCCCCCCTGCCCGGTGAGCGCCGTCGTCGCGGCCATGTAGGCGGCGTCGACGTCGGGGCGCTCCTCGCGGTCGACCTTGACGCACACGAAGGCCTCGTTCATCATCGCCGCCGTCGCCGGGTCCTCGAAGGACTCGTGAGCCATCACGTGGCACCAGTGGCAGGCGGCGTAGCCGACGGACAGGAGCACCGGGACGTCCCGGCGCTGCGCCAGCGCGAAGGCATCGTCGCCCCACTCGTACCAGTCGACGGGGTTCTCGGCGTGCTGGAGCAGGTAGGGGCTCGTGGACGTGGCCAGCGCGTTGCTCACCCCGCCAGGCTGTCACGCAGGCCCGGGGTACGGCGCCCCCAGCACCTCCGGGGTGTTCGCGCCGGTGCGGCTCAGCCGCAGAGGTCCAAGCGCTGACCCGGGCGCACCAGGTCAGGGTCGGGGCCCACCACGCCCCGGTTGGCGGCGTACAGGCGGGCCGTCGCCGCGGTGACCTGGTCCTCGCTGGGCTCGGTCCCGGTGGCCGCGAGCCGCCCGAGGGCGATCGTCCACAGGCTGTCGCCCGCAGCCACCACGACGCGGCACCGCGGCGCACCGCCCTCCGGGCGGGCCTCGTCGGAGCCGCTGGACCGCTCGGGGGCTCCCGGCGGGTCAGCGCCGTCGGGGGTCCCCGGGGGGTCACCGGTCGGCGAGGCACTGGTCGGCGAGGCACTGGTCGGCGGGCTGCTGGTCGGCGAGGCACTGGTCGGCGGGCTGCTCGTCGGCGGGCTGCTCGTCGGCGGGCTGCTGGTCGGTGGAACGCCGTCGGGCGGGGCGGTGGCCGGAGGACTCTCGGCGCGGGCGCCGCCCGGCGACGCGGAGACCAGGGTCGCGTCCGCCGTGGACGCCAGCACCAGGACCGCGAGGACGGGCGCGGTCCCCACCACCGCGACGGCGAGCGCCGCGAGGGCCCAGCGCCGCGGGCCCACGGCATCGGTCACCGAGGTCACCGCAGGGCTGCCGCCGCGGGGGAGCTCGACGGAGATCTCGCGCGGTGCCTCGGGGCGCAGCCCGAGAGCGCCGCCGATGAGCGTCGCCACCGACAGCGCGACGACGGCGACGAGCCCGACGACCACCAGGACGCTCCGCCAACCGGGCTCGAGACCCGGCGCCCGCCACACCACGAGGGCCACCACGACGAGCAGCGTCAGCGCGCAGCCGCCCGCGAGGCCCCACGCACGTGATCGCACGACGTCACCTCCACCGGTCCGACGGCTCCCACCGGGGCCCGTGGGGCCCGAGCGGCGGCGACCGGCCCCGTGCCGGTCTCACCGGCGACGCCGGTCCGACGATCCTCGCCACGCGGGCGCACCGGCGCAGGCGTTTGGTCGAGGTCCGTCGGGTCGAGGTCCGTCGGGTCGAGGTCCGTCGGGTCGACCGCTCAGCGGCGGCCCGGACCCGAGGCGGACGGCTGGCTCAGGCCGAGGGCGACGAACCTTCCGGTCCGCGCCCCGGCCGGTCCGGCCGCGTCGTGGGCGGCTCGTCCGGAGCCTGCGGCGAGGGCCGCCGCGCCGCGGCGCGCGAGCCGTCGACGGGCTCGTCGCCCCGGACGGGCGGGCGGATCGAGCGCAGACCACGAGGCGGCGCGGAGGGGCGGGCGCCGCCGACCGCCCTGGGGCCTGGGACGTCGCCGGAGGCCCGGTCGTCGCTCACCGCCCCCTCCTGCAGCGACGACCCCTGGTCCGGCGCCGCCTCGCGCGCCGTGTCCTCCTCCGCGCGCCCCTGCAGGTTGATGCGGCGCACCCGCCGTGACATGTCTCGGATGAGGAAGACCACGACGACGACCATCGCGAAGGTCGCGATGAACCCGACGGTGCCGGGCGTCACGTCGTTCGGGTCGAAGGCCTGCTCGTCCTCGCCCGCCCCCGGCACCCGGGGCGGTGTGCCACCGAGCGCCAGGACCAGGGACGGCGCCACCCTGACGGCTCCGACCAGGGCGGGGACGACGAGCGTGAGGTCGAGGACGACGTCAAGCACGCGTGGCCCCGAGGTGCTCGCGCACCCCGGCGAAGAGGTCGTCCTCGAGGCCGTCCGGGCGCGGGAGGAGCGTGCGGGCCAGCTCGAAGTCCTCCGTGGACCACAGCGCCGCCTCCTCCTCGCGGGGCAGCACGAAGAACGGGCCGCTCGGGTCCACCTGCGTGGCGTGCGAGAGCAGCGCGGCGTCACGGGCGGGGAAGTGCTCAGCGCACTCCACGCGCGTGGTCACCGGGCGGTCGTCCTCCTCCGGGCGCCTGGTGAGCCACTCCCCGTAGGGCGACTCCAGGCCGAGGGCGAGCATCCGCTCGTGGAAGGCGCGGATGCGGCCGCGCGCCCAGGCGTTGTAGTACAGCTTCAGCGGGCTCCACGGCTCGCCCGTGCCCGCGTAGCGGTCGGGGTCACCGGCCGCCTCGAACGCCTCCACGGACACGCGGTGGCACATCACGTGGTCCGGGTGGGGGTAGCCGCCGTTCTCGTCGTACGTCGTCATCACGTGGGGACGGAACTCGCGCACCAGCGCCACGAGCGGCGCGGCGGCGACGTCGAGGGGCTCGAGGGCGAAGCACCCGTCCGGCAGCGGCGGGAGCGGGTCACCCTCCGGCAGGCCCGAGTCGACGAACCCGAGCCACCGGTGGTCGACGCCCAGCGCGGCGGCGGCGGCCGCCATCTCCTCGCGACGGACCTCGACCATGTCGCGCTCCACCCGGGGGTCGCCGACCATCGCCGGGTTGAGGATGCTCCCCCGCTCGCCGCCGGTGCACGTGACCACGAGCACCTCGGCCCCCTCGGCGGCATAGCGGGCGGTCGTCGCGCCACCCTTGCTGGACTCGTCGTCGGGGTGCGCGTGCACCGCCATCAGGCGCAGCGGTTCCACCGTGGCCGTCCTCCTGGTCTCGTCGGTCGCCCTCACGCGCCCGTGCGGACGGGGCGCGGACCGTCGCCCGAGGCGGGCTGGGACGATGGGGCTCACGCCAGGATAGGCGCGCCACGGCCCGACCACGCGCCGGAGCGCCCCCGTACCGACCACCGCGGCACCTTCGCGCCACCCGCGCAGATCGGAGACCTCCCGTGCCCGGACCCCCCGACGGCCCGACCGGTCGCCCCGCAGACCCGGGCCCGAGGCGTCCCGACGCTCGCGCCCAGGACCGCTACGGCCGCCCGGCGCCCGGCGCACCGGCCCACCGCCGGCGCACGCTGACGATCGTCGTCGCCGTGCTGCTGGCGGGCGGGGTGGCCTACGCGGCCTGGTTCGGGGTGGCCTCGCGCGACCAGGCGACCGCCCGCACCCAGGGGTACGACGTGATCGACGACACCCGCACCGAGGTCGTGTTCAGCGTCAGCATGCCGCCGGGGTCCGTGGCGGACTGCCAGGTCGAGGCACTGAGCTCCGGCTCGGCCCAGGTGGGGCTGAGCACCGTGGCCGTCGGGCCCTCGGACACCACCGTCACGACCGTCACGACCCTGCTGCTGACCAGCGAGCGCGCCACCACGGGCCAGCCCGTGCAGTGCGTCCTGCGCTGAGGAGCACCGGCTCGTCCCTGCCTCGTGGGCGCCTGCGCCCTCGGCTCGTCCGACGACGGGGGCTCTCGCCCTGGTAGGGTCGTCGTTTCGCCGCAACGGCGCCGCCACGGATGTCGGCCCCTCGCCGACACGCTGATCCGCGCAGCCGCCGGGCGGACGCGCGCAGCTCACCCCGCCGCTGACCAACGAGCGGTCGTGCGAGCACAGCCCCGCACCCCCGTCTGCGCCACACCCGCAGACCATCCGTCCACCAGCCGAGGAGAACCCATGGCCGCGACCACACCCGCCGAGAACCCCACCGCCGAGCGCGGGCGCCCCGACGCGTCGGTCAGCTGGCTGACCCAGGAGGCCCACGACCGCCTCACGGCGGAGCTGGAGCAGCTCTCGGGACCGGGACGCGCGGAGATCGCCAAGCGCATCGACGCCGCGCGCCAGGAGGGTGACCTCAAGGAGAACGGCGGCTACCACGCCGCCAAGGACGAGCAGGGTCAGCAGGAGGCGCGCATCCGCCAGCTCGAGCAGCTGCTGCGCAACGCGGAGGTCGGGGAGGCGCCGAGCGCCGACGTCGTCGCCCCCGGCACCGTGGTGACCGCGGAGGTGGCCGGTGCGAGCAACCGCTTCCTGCTGGCCAGCCGCGAGGTGGTCGGCCAGGGCACGGACCTCGACGTCGTCAGCGAGCAGTCACCGCTGGGAGCAGCCATCCTCGGCAAGGCCCCGGGCGAGTCGACGAGCTTCACGGCGCCCACGGGCAAGTCGATCGCGGTCACCGTGACGGCGGTGGAGGCCTTCACCGGCTGACCCACGGCTCACCTCTCCCCCGCCCCGGAGACCGGCGTCAGCGCACCAGCTGACGCGGGTTCCGGGGCGACGTCCGCCTCCAGGGGTGCGGTGTCCTCGTTGGCCGCCGCGTCGCCCGGCTCGGGGCCACCGTCGCCACCGCGCACGAGGTAGCCGACGACCGTGTTGGCGACCGCGACGATCGGGACGGCGAACAGCGCTCCGGGGATGCCCGCGAGGGCGATGCCCCCGGCGATCGCCAGGATGACGGCGACGGGGTGCACGGCCACCGCCCGGCCCAGGAGGAAGGGCTGCAGCACGTGACCCTCGAGCTGCTGGACCGCGAGGACGACGGCGAAGAGGATCAGCGCCTTGGTCAGCCCCACGGTCACCAGGGCCACGAGCACGGCGACCGTCCCGGAGACCAGGGCCCCGACGATGGGCACGAAGGCCCCGACGAAGACGACTGCGGCCAGGGGCACCGCCAGGGGCACGCCGAGCACGGCCATGCCGATGCCGACGCCCACCGAGTCGGTGAAGGCCACGAGCACGGTGGCCCGCACGTAGTGGACCAGCGTGAGCCACCCACGGTGCACGGCGCCGTCCACGGGGGCCACGGCCGCCCGGGGCAGCAGGTGGACGCACCAGGACCACAGCCGCGCGCCGTCGTAGAGGAAGAAGATGACGAGGAAGAGCACGATCGCCACGCCTGCCGCGAGGGTGGTCGCCGCGGAGGCGACGGTCGCCAGCGACGAGGCGATCGTCGTGGCGTTGCGCTGGACC
>JARIBR010000020.1 GCA_029258695.1 Quadrisphaera sp. | reverse complement strand
CTGAGGGTGCTCGCGGGGTCCGGCGCGCTGGCCACCCCGATGCTCGCGCCGACGTGCAGGCGCACGTGCTCGACGAGGAAGGGCTCCTCGAGCGCCGCCGTCAGCGCCTGCGCCAGCTCGAGGCCCCGCTCGACGCTGCCACCGGGGAGCAGCACGGCGAACTCGTCGCCCCCCAGGCGCGCCAGGGTGGCGTCGGGGCTCAGCGCGGTGGCCAGGCGCCCGGCGACCCGGCGCAGCAGCTCGTCTCCCGCGGCATGACCGAGGGAGTCGTTGACGTCCTTGAAGGCGTCCAGGTCCAGGAGCAGCAGCGCCGAGGGAGCTGCTGGGCGCCCGGCGGGCGGCGTGAGCAGCGCAGCGCCGCGCTCGAGGAGCGCGCGCCGGTTGGCCAGGCCCGTGAGGTCGTCGGTCCGCGCCTGCTCGCGCACCAGCGGCAGGTCGCGGATCTCGTGGAAGGTCACGACGGTGCGGGCCAGCGCCGCGATGACGCACGCCCCCGCGAGGACGCCGGCTGCCAGGGGCAGCCGCTCTCCCCAGCCGATGACGAGCAGCACCACGCTGGTGGTGTGCGCCAGCGCGGGGAGGGCGAGCACGCGCCAGGAGATGCGCGTCTCGTCCGCGGCCCCCGACGTGCTCGGCGCGGCAGCGCGAGGGCTGGAGCGCGCGCCAGCCCCGATCGAGAGGGCGACCACCGAGGCCAGCCAGACAAGGTCGAGCACGCCCCCTTCGACGTACCCGTCCCCGGTGGCGGCCACGAGGTAGACCAGGTCGGCGATCGTCGCCAGACCCAGGCCCGTCGCCAGCGCCATGAGCGCCCGGTCGCGGCGCAGCCCGATGATGGCCAGGGCGGCCAGGACGCCGGTCAGCAGCGTGACGTCGAGCAGGGGGTAGGCGAGGTTCACGAGGACGGCGATGGCGTCGTCCTCGGCGGCGCCCGACAGGGTCCGCCACGCCAGCGCCATCGCGAGGCCAGCCGCACCGAGCCCGGCCACGAGGCCGTCGAGCCACATGCTGGAGCGCAGCCGAGCGACCCTGCTGCGCGTCATGAGGACCACGCTGACGCCCAGCGGGGCGTAGGAGACCACGTACAGGGCGTCGGCGAGCGAGGGGTAGGGCACCTCGTCGAGCCGGCCGAGCACCAGCGTGTACCACAGGTCACCGCAGGCGTACAGCACGAGGTACAGGGACACGAACCGCCACGCCAACCGGTCGGCGCGGCTGGTGGTGCTCGCGGACCAGCAGACGGCCGCTCCGGCGAGGAAGACCCCCTCGTAGACGACGACGTCGAAGAAGACCGACCCGGCGTCGGACGAGCGCAGGACGGTGCCCGCACCGAAGACGAGGAACCCCACGACGACGACCACCCATCCGGGGTGCACGGCGCGCGGCGCGGTTGAGGCACCCGGGGCGTCAGGGGCCTCCCGGGACGTCCGTCTCGACACAGCTGGCACGTCGTGTCCATCGGCCGGTGCTGAGGGCACCTTGAGACGCAGCGGCCGCGAGCGCCCGTCGGGGCGCCCGCGGCCGCGGGGAGGGTCGGTGGGGTCTCAGGTGGCCCGGCGCACGAGGGAGACGACGATGCCGATGACGAGGATCGCGATGCCGAGCCAGAGGAGGAACTGCGCCGCCTCGACGAAGACCCCGAGGAGCCCGAGGACGATGCCGATGATGATGAGGATCAACCAGAGGGGCATGCGATCTCCTTGACAAAAGGTGGTGGGCCGATGCTCACCAAGGTTCTCAGAGTGTGACAGGCGGGAGCGTTACGCCACAACCACGGTGCGGATTTCGAGCGAAACGCTCACGCGCCGCTCAACGACAATCACCCCACGTCAAGAGAAAGCAGATCATCCAGACGTTCTCGCCGCACGACGACCCTCGACCCGCCATCGCGCACCACCACCACCGGCGGCCTCGGCACGTGGTTGTAGCGGCTCGACATCGACCACCCGTAGGCGCCCGTTCCGGGGACGGCGATCAGGTCGCCCGGGGCCGTGTCCGCCGGCAGGTACTCGTCCTTGACCACCACGTCACCGCTCTCGCAGTGCTTGCCCACCACGCGTGCGAGGACGGGCGGGGCGCTCGAGGCGCGCGAGGCGAGGGTCGCGGAGTAGTCGGCGTCGTAGAGGGCCGGCCGCACGTTGTCGCTCATGCCGCCGTCCACCGCGACGTAGTGCCGCACCATCCCGACGTCCAGCGGGACCTGCTTCACGGTGCCGACGGTGTAGAGGGTGAACGTCGACGGGCCGGCGATCGCCCGCCCGGGCTCGATGGACACCCGCGGGACCGCGATCCCGAGGTCCCGGCAGGCCGAGGCGACGACGCCGGCCATGCCGCGGGCCAGCTCGGGGGGCCCCAGGGGGTGCTGGCCCGTGGTGTACGCGATGCCGAAACCGCCACCGAGGTCGACCTCGGGCAGCGTGACCCCGTGGTCGGCGATGACGTCGGCGTGCAGGCGCAGCAGGCGGCGCGCAGCCACCTCGAAGCCGCCGACGTCGAAGATCTGCGAGCCGATGTGGCTGTGGAGGCCCCGCAGGTCCAGCTCGGGGCGGGCGAGGACCGCCGCGACCGCCCGCGCGGCGTCCCCGCCGGCGAGGCTCAGCCCGAACTTCTGGTCCTCGTGGGCCGTGGCGATGTAGGAGTGCGTGTGGGCCTCGACCCCCACGGTGACCCGGAGCATCACGCCCTGCACCACGCCGGCGGCGCGGGCGGCGTCGGCGACCCGGGCGATCTCGTCCACGGAGTCGATGACGATGCGCCCGACCCCAGCGCGCACGGCCCCGGTGATCTCGGCGACGGACTTGTTGTTCCCGTGCATCAGCAGGTCCGCGCCGGGCGTGCCCGCGCGCAGCGCGACGGCCAGCTCCCCGGCGGTGCAGCCGTCGTAGCGCAGGCCCTCGGCGGCCACCCAGCGCGCCACGGCCCCGCACGTGAAGGCCTTCGCGGCGTAGTAGACGTCCACCCCTCCGCACAGGTCGGCGAAGGCGGCGTCGAAGGCCTCCTTGAAGCCGCGGGCCCGGGCGCGGAAGTCCGCCTCGTCGACGACGTACGCGGGCGTGCCGTGCTCGGCGGCGAGCTCCGCGACGTCCACGCCGGCCGCGACCACCACGCCGTCGGCGCCACGGGCGACGTTCACGGGCCACAGGTGCTCGAGCATGGCGTTGACGTCGCGGGGGCGCTCCAGCCACACCGGCGCCCCGGGCAGGCCGGCGTGCAGCGCGCCGGCCTCGTGGGTGAGCCCGTGGCTCACATCCGCTCCGGCGCGGACACGCCGAGCAGCTCGAGCCCGCTGGCCAGGACCGTGGTGGTCGCCTCGGTGAGCCACAACCGGGTCCGGTGGACGTCGGTGACCTCCTCGTCACCCATGGGGGTGACGCGCCGGGCGTCGTACCAGCGGTGGTAGGTGCCGGCGAGCGCCTCGAGGGAGCGGGCGACGCGGTGCGGCTCGCGCAGCTCGGCGGCCTGCCTGACCACGCGCGGGTGGTCGGCCAGCGCCGCGAGCAGCGCGGTCTCGGTGGGGTGGTCGAGCAGCGCGGGCTCGAAGGCGTCGGAGCCGTCCTCGCGGGTCCGCTCGACCCCGAGGGCGAGAGCGTTGCGGGCGACCCCGGAGGCCCGGGCGTGGGCGTACTGCACGTAGTAGACGGGGTTGTCGTTGGTGCGCCGGGTCAGCAGGTCGAGGTCGACGTCGAGGGCGGAGTCCATCGAGGAGCGCACGAGGGCGTAGCGGGCGGCGTCCTTGCCCACCGCGTCGACGAGGTCCTCGAGGGTGACGACCGTGCCGGCGCGCTTGCTCATCCGGACCGGCTCCCCGTCGCGCACGAGGTTGACGAGCTGGCCGATGAGCACCTCCACCCGGGCTGGGTCGTCACCGAACGCTGCCGCCGCGGCCTTGAGCCGGGCCACGTACCCGTGGTGGTCCGCGCCGAGGAGGTAGATCGCGAGGTCGGCGCCGCGGGCGCGCTTGTCGAGGAAGTACGCGAGGTCCCCGGCGACGTAGGCGGGGTTCCCGTCGGACTTGATGACCACCCGGTCCTTGTCGTCGCCGAAGTCCGTCGAGCGCAGCCACCACGCGCCGTCGGCCTCGAAGAGCGCGCCGGAGTCCTTCAGCCGCGCCACGGCGGCGTCGACCGCGCCGGAGGCGTGGAAGGTGCCCTCGTGAGTATAGACGTCGAAGTCGGCGCCGAACTCGTGCAGGGACTGGCGGACCTCGGCGAACATCCGCTCCGTCCCGCGCGCCCGGAACACCTCGAGGGCGTCGGCGCCCGGCAGCGTGCTCGGGTCGGCCTCGCCCGCGGCCGCGGCGTCGGCGAGCACCCCGTGGGCGATCTCGGCGATGTACTCCCCGGCGTAGCCGTCCTCCGGGACCGCCTCACCGCGCGCGGCCGCCAGCAGCGAGCGGGCGAAGCGGTCGATCTGGGCGCCGTGGTCGTTGAAGTAGTACTCCCGGGTGACCTCGGCGCCGGTGGCGCTGAGCACCCGCGCCAGGGAGTCGCCGACGGCGGCCCACCGGGCGCCGCCGAGGTGCATCGGCCCCGTGGGGTTCGCCGAGACGTACTCGAGGTTGACGTGCAGGCCGGCGTGCGCGGCGGTGCGCCCGTAGGCGCGCCCCGCGCTCACCACGGTCCGGGCGAGCTCCCCGGCCGCGGCGGCGTCGACGGTGATGTTGAGGAACCCGGGCCCGGCGACGTCCACGCTCGTCACGCCGTCCACGTCGCGCAGGCGGGCCGCGAGCACGTCCGCGACACGGCGCGGCGGTGCCCCGGCGGCCTTGGCCAGCTGGAGGGCGACGTTGGTGGCCCAGTCGCCGTGGGCGCGGTCGCGGGGGCGCTCGACGCGCACCGCAGCAGGGACCGCCGCCTCCTCCATCTGGAGCTCGCCCGCGCGCACCGCCCCCAGCAGGGCGTCGTGGACGGCGTCGGCGAGCGCGGTGGGGGTCACGCCGTCAGGGTATCGACGGCGCGGGCGGCCCCAGCCACGGTCACGGTGACGGTCACAGCCTCCCGGCGGATCAGCAGGTCAGCGGGTCACGGGCGGCCGTGCGCGGCGAGCCGCTCGATCGCCTCGACGACCTCGGCGGGCTCGAAAGGCTTGTGGACGAACACGTCGACCCCCACGGCCTCGGCGCGGGCCCGGTGGTGGGCCTGGACGGAGGCGGTGACCATGAGGACCGGCAGCGGGACCAGGGCAGGATCGGCGCGGATGGCTGCGGTCGTCGCCCACCCGTCCATCTGGCCCATGAGCGCGTCGATGACGAGCACGTCCACCGGCGGCTGGTCGGTGGCTCGCAGCCGAGCCAGGCAGGAGCTGCCGTCCTCGGCCTCCTCGACGTCGTGCCCCTCGAGCGCGAGGTTCACGCGCAGCAGCATCCTGATCTGCGGGGTGTCGTCGACCACGAGCACCCGTGCGGGGCGGGCCGGCGAGGAGACGGCCGCTCCCTGATCACCGCTCGTCACACCACCCCACCCGTCACACAGCCCAGCCCAGCCCAGCCCAGCCCAGCCCGGTCCAGCCCAGCCCGGCCCGGCACGTCATCACGGTAGCGAGGGGGTGCCCCCGGCAGGATTCGAACCTGCGCCTACGCCTCCGGAGGGCGCCGCTCTATCCCCTGAGCTACGGGGGCCTGCCGCTGGCGGCCCGGGAGCACACTATCAGCGCGCCACCACCCCACCGGGGTGGACGCGACGCCGCCGAGGGTCGCCCGGCTGCCGATGACTCCCCCGGTCGAGGTCAGGAGCGCGCGTCCGTGGTGGTCGACGGGCCGCCGCGGCCGGCGGCGTACTCCCAGTGCCACGGCTCGTGGGGACCGCCGCCCCCCGGGCGCGCCCACGCCGGGTTCTCCCAGCCGTACTCCCCCGCGTGCTCCATCAGCCAGCGGTACCGCTCACCGCCGTCGGAGATCCCGCCCCCGAGGTCGACGGCGATCCCCCAGCCGTGGAGGCTGGTGCCCGGCCTGGCCGCCAGCGCGGGCTTCTCCGCGCGGACCGCCACCTGGGACCCGTAGGTGCGGTAGGCGTCGGAGATGGTGATGTCCTCACCGAAGGTCTCGCGGAAGGCGAGGTCGAGCCGGGCGAGGTCGAGGGCGGCGTCGGGCCGCAGCTGGTGGGAGCCGTCCCAGAGCTCGCACAGGTCGGCCGCGTCGAGGAGCCCGTTGCCGTTGGTCATCGCGGCCGGCGAGACCTCGCCGGAGCACTCCGGGACCAGCGTCGCCACCAGCGCCTCCCGCTCGGCGGCCTCCTCCGCCTCCGCCTCGGCCGCCAGGGCCCGCTCGCCGATGGCGCGGCTCGCCTGCTCGGCCGCCTCCCGCTTGGCGAGGAGCGTCTCGGCATCCGGCGCCCCGTCCGCGTCGACGCCGGGGGTGACCACGGCCGGGGACCCGGCGGAGGGCGGGACGGGGAGGTCCGCGACCGCGCTGATGGGCGTGGGCGCCGTGGTGCTCGACGCCGGCACGGTGGTCGTCGTCGGCGAGGTGCCGGCGTGCGCCACCTGGCCGACCGTCGGGCCGACGAGGGCTGCGAGCCCGAGCACCCCCACCATCCCCGCCTGCGGGAGACCGAAGGCGGACCGCCCGCCGGAGCGGGGGTGCGCCGCGTCGTCGGCGCTGCTCGCCGGGGAGAAGGCGACGGCCCGCAGGTGGTCGTCGCGCTCGTCGTCGGCTCCGGCGGCGGGCAGCGCCAGGGCCTGCTCGAGCATCTCGACCTCGCGGCGGGCGCGCCGGCTCGGCAGTGCCGGTGCGGCCGGCGCCGCGCTGTCCTGCGTCACCGGGAGGGCTACCCGGCTGAGCCCGACCACCGGGGTGTCCGGCAGCTCGATCACGGTGGGCTCGTCGAGGGGCTCGCCCGACGACCCCGCCGTCCCCGGCGGTGCGCTCTCCTGCACCTCGGGGCGGTGGAGCAGACCGTTGAGCTCCAGCTCGGCCGTGAAGTGGAGCGGCACGGACATCTCGGGCTCCCGCTCGGCGAGCGCGGTGGCCACCCCGCCCACGGAGCGCTCCTGGGCCGGTGACGGGTCCGCGCCGTGCGAGAGGTCCCCACCGGGCGCGCGCCAGCCGCTGGGGGCTGTCGGCCCACCCGGCGCGCGGTCCCAGGACGAGGGGGCTGCGAGCGTGCCGGCGAGCGCCCGCGCCTCGCGCCGCGTGGTCGGCGCCGGGGGGCCGCAGGACGGGGTCGCCGGCGGGGCGACCATGGCCGCGGGGGTCGTGACCGGGCGAGTCGTGGGAACAGCGGCGGCCGCGGGGACCGGAGCGCCCGTGGAGGACGGGGCGCCGGAGGTCCGCGGGGCTGCGTCGGGCCCGGCTGCGGGGGAGCCGAGGTCCGCAGGCGCCCGGTGCGCGCGCCGACGTCCGCTCCGGGGCGAGACCACGTCGGCGCCGGCCAGCTCCTCGTCGGCTGCCAGGAGCACCGCCGCGTCCGGCAGGACCACGGCGACCGGGGGGACCACCGGCCACCGGGGGGCGAGCCCGGTCCCCCCCTGGTGACGGCGCAGCGCTCGGCGCGTGGGCAGCTCCGGGTCGTTGCCCCGCGTGGCGCCACCGCCCTTCCCGCCCGAGGACGGGGCGGTGGTGGGAGGAGCGAGGTGCGAGGGCATGGGGAAGACCTCCGGAGCAGGGACGTGCAGCCCTGCCCGTCGCACGACCGGCGCCGCTGCAGGGGCGGCGTGCCGGGGCCGAGGTGCGGGAGCGCTGCGGGACGCTGTCGAGGATAGGCACGTGGTGACGCTCCTCGCGGGGGTTTCGTCACCGTGTCGTTATCAATCGTCGCGCTGAGTCACCAGCCGCGACCCTCCTCGCGCACACCGTCGACGTCGATCTGGGTAGAGTGGCGCCCCAGAGCCCATCGGATCGGTGCCGGGCGTGATGGCCTGTCAGCCGATACTCACCCATCGCGAAAGCAGGCGATCGCCGCCGTGACGCAGTCTCCCACCACCAGCTCGACGAGCGGACCGGGTGAGGACCCGGCAGCGGCCTTCGGTGCCAACGAGTGGCTCGTCGATGACCTGTACGAGAAGTACCTGGCCGACCAGAGCTCCGTGGACCCCGCCTGGTGGGAGTACTTCTCGTCGTACTCACCCCCGGCCCGCCGCACCGACCCGGATGCCGGTCCGGGGCAGGACGCGCGCGCCCCGGAAGGCGTCCCAGCTGCGCAGCAGCCAGCGGCGCAGCAGCCCGAGCGGCAGCAGGGTGCAGCCCAGCAGGATGCAGCCCAGGAGCCCGAGGCCACGACCTCGCCGTCGTCCCCGGGTGACGACACCACCGCCACCCCCGCCCAGACCAGACCCCGTCCGGAGGCGACCGTGAGCGACTCCCCCCCGGAGGCCCACGCGGAGGCACCGAGCAGCTCCCCCCAGAGCGCCCAGGACGCCCACGTGGCACCGGCGACGACCTCGCCCGCGGCGCCGGGCACGAACGGCGACGAGGACGTGACGGAACGCCTGCGCGGCCCGGCGGCCCGGGTGGTCACCAACATGGAGGCCTCGCTCACCGTGCCCACGGCGACCAGCGTGCGCGCCGTGCCCGCCAAGCTCCTCGTGGACAACCGCATCGTCATCAACAACCACCTCAAGCGGGCCCGGGGCGGCAAGGTCTCCTTCACCCACCTCATCGGGTTCGCCGTGGTCGAGGCCCTCGCCGTGATGCCGGAGATGAACTGGGCCTACGCCGAGGTCGACGGGAAGCCGGGGCTGCACAAGCCCGCCCACGTGAACTTCGGGCTGGCCATCGACCTGCCCGCCAAGGGCGGGGGCCGCCAGCTGCTGGTCCCCTCGGTGAAGAACGCCGAGGCCATGGACTTCGCGACGTTCTGGGGCGCCTACGAAGAGCTCGTCAAGCGCGCTCGCGGCGGATCGCTGGCGGTCGCCGACTTCGCTGGGACCACCATCTCGCTGACCAACCCCGGGACCATCGGCACGGTCCACTCCGTGCCGCGCCTGGTCGCCGGCCAGGGGACCATCGTCGGCGTCGGCGCCATGGAGTACCCGGCCGAGTACCAGGGCGCCTCCCCGGAGACCCTGGCCCGGCTCGCCATCTCCAAGGTCATGACGCTGACGTCGACCTACGACCACCGCATCATCCAGGGCGCCCAGTCCGGGGAGTTCCTGCGGGTCGTCCACTCCAAGCTGCTCGGCGGCGACGACTTCTACGACCGCGTCTTCGCCTCGCTGCGCATCCCCTACGAGCCGGTGCGCTGGAGCGCCGACATCGCCGCCACCCACGACGACGAGGTCGGCAAGACGGCCCGCGTCATGGAGCTGATCCACTCCTACCGCGTGCGTGGGCACCTCATGGCCGACACCGACCCCCTCGAGTACCGCCAGCGCCGCCACCCCGACCTCGACGTGCTCACCCACGGGCTCACGCTGTGGGACCTCGACCGCGAGTACCCCACCGGCGGGTTCGGCGGGCGGCCGCGGATGCTCCTGCGCGAGGTGCTGGGCGTCCTGCGCGACTCCTACTGCCGCACCACCGGCATCGAGTACATGCACATCCAGGACCCCGAGCAGCGCGCGTGGATCCAGGA
>JARIBR010000346.1 GCA_029258695.1 Quadrisphaera sp. | reverse complement strand
GCCCCCGCGCGCCGGGGAGCCCCACTTCGTCGGACAAGTGCGGGAGGAGACGTGGCGACCGGGGGCGGCGCGGGAAGGGACGGCGGATCAGGACGTGCGGGCCAGGTCCTCGCCGACCTCGCGCAGGGTGGCCAGGTCGTGGACGTCGCCGCTGCGGACGGGGACCATGGCCACCGCCACGCCGTCGTGGCCCGCCAGCAGCGCCTCGACGCGAGCCCGCTCCGCGCCCGCCGTCTGCGCCAGGTCCGCGTGGACGCCCAGCAGCGCCGCGGCGTCCTCGGCGGCGGCGCCCGCCGCGTCAGCGAGCCCCCCATCGGCGACTCCTCCCTCGCCCGGGGCACCGTCGCCCAGCGTGCCGGCACCCTCGGCCCCGGCCCCGGCACCCTCGGCCCCGGCACCGTCGCCGCCGGCACCCCCGTCACCCCTGGCCCCGCCGTCCGGGGCGCCGCGCTGCTGGCGCAGGCGCCGGGCCGCGTCCCGGGCCGCGTCAGCGCTGAGCCCGCGCAGCGACGGCACGACGCCGGCCGCCCGGTTGACCACGAGCGCCGCGGTGGGCAGGTCGCTGCTGGCCAGGCGCTCGAGCAGGAACGCCGACTCGGCGAGGGCGTCGTCCTCCGCGGCGGTGACCACCACGAACGCGCTGCCGCGCGCGGCGAGGGCCGCCGAGGTGGCCTTCGCCCGCTCCTGGAAGCTGCCGAACACCACGTCCAGGCCCGCCACGAGCTCCTGGACGTCGGCGAGCAGGTGGGCCCCGAGCACACGGTCCATCGCGGCGATGACGCTGCCGCGCACCCGTGAGGACACCGCTCCCGCCAGGCCCCGGCTCGTCCCGCGCCGCAGCAGCGCCACGAACCGCCCGTCGAGGAAGCGGCCCAGGCGTGCGGGGGCGTCGATGAAGTCCAGCGCCGAGCGCGACGGCGGGGTGTCGACCACGACGAGGTCCCACGGGGCGCGCCCGGAGCGCGCCTGGGAGCGGAGCTGGCCGACCCGCTCCATCGCCATGTACTCCTGCGTGCCGGAGAAGGAGGAGGCGACGGAGGCGTAGACGGCGTTCTCCCGCAGGGTGGCGGCCCGCTCGGGCGGCAGGGAGTCGTCGACGAGACCGTCGAGCACGGCGCGCGCGTCCAGCACGGCCGCGTGCAGCGACCCCCCGCGAGAGGTGTCCACGCCGGGGACCGGCTGCGGCTGCGCCTGGCCGGCTGCCACCCCGAGGGCCTGCGCGAGGCGCTGCGAGGGGTCGACGGTGAGCACCACGACGCCGCGGCCGCGCTCGGCGGCGCGCACGGCGATGGCGGCGGCCGTCGTCGTCTTGCCCACCCCCCCGGAGCCGGCGCACACCAGCGTGGTGGTGCCCGGGTCGTCCAGCAGCGCGTCGAGGGCCCAGCCGGTGCCGGGCACCGCGGGCGGCGCTGCTCGGTCCGCGCTCACGACGCCGCCCCGGCCCGGCCGGTCGGCGCGGCGGCCCGGGAGGGCCCCACGAGCGGTTCCCGGGCGGCCACGACGTCGGCCAGCGCGTACAGCGCCGGGGTGTCGATGCCCCCGAGGAGCAGCGGCAGCTCCACCACCGGCCGCCGGGCGCTCTCGAGCGCGACGCGCTGGGCGCCCTGCTCGTCCGCCTCGGCAGCGCGCACCCGCGCCTGCGCGAGCAGGGCGCCGACGTCGGGAGCCGGGTCCAGGCCGGCCGCCTCCAGCGCGCTGGTCAGGGCAGCCGGCTCCGCGCCGTGCAGCTCCGGCGCACGGACCACGCGGTTCGCCACCACGGCGCCCACGTTCAGCCCCGCGCCGGCCAGCTCGTCGACGGCCTCGAGGGTCTCGGTCACCGGCAGCTCCTCGAGCAGGGTCACCAGGTGGACGGCGGTCGCCGGGGAGCGCAGCAGCTCGGCCACGGAGGACGCCTGCCCGGCGATCGGGCCGCCCCCCGCCAGCGTGGAGAGCTCGGCCCCGATCCCGAGGAACTTCCCGATGCGGCCGGTCGGCGGGGCGTCGAGCACCACCGCGTCGTAGGCGGGGCGCTCCCCGCGGTCGTCGGCAGCGGCTGGGCCGCCGGCCCCCGCCTCCTCACCGGCGCTGCGACGCACCGCCTCGTAGACCATGCCCACGAGGAGGATGTCGCGCAGACCCGGCGCCACGGAGGTGATGAAGTCGACCGCACCGACCTTCTCCAGCGCCGATCCGGCGCGGCCCAGGTGGTAGAAGGTGTCGAGGTAGAGCATCAGCGCGCTGCGCGGCTCCACCGCGAGCGCCACGACGGTCCCGCCGCCGACCCCCTCGGCCACCTCGGTCTCGCGCGGCGGCAGGGGGTCCAGGCCGAGGAGGCGGGCGACGCCCTGGCGGCCCTCCACCTCGCAGAGCAGCACGCGGGCGCCCTGGTCGGCGAGGGCGAGGGCGAGGGCGGTCGCGACCGTGGTCTTGCCCGTCCCTCCCTTGCCGGTGACGACGTGGAGGCGAGGTCGCTGGCCGTCGGACAGGGGCGCAGGCACGCTTCGACCCTATGCGTCGCTCGCTAGGCTCGCCCCATGACGACCTGGGAGTACATGACCGCTCCGCTGATCATCCACAGCACCAAGGCGATCCTCGACAACTTCGGCGAGGACGGCTGGGAGCTGGTCACGGTGATCCCCGGTCCCGA
>JARIBR010000242.1 GCA_029258695.1 Quadrisphaera sp. | reverse complement strand
CCGCCGGTGACCAGAACATGCACCGCCGAACGGTGCCACACCCACCCCGCCCGGCGCACCACATCGAGGCCCTGACGGCTCAGGTGTCGCTGTGACGCTCCCCTCGTCGCCGGCCGCCGAGGACGAGCGCGGCGAGGGACCACGCCGCGCACCCGAGCACCACGAGCGCAGCCGCGGCCACGGCGCCGGCGCGCTGGTCCCCCAGCGCGTCCACGCCCAGGCCCAGTCCGGTGAACCACGACGCGGCGAGCAGCCGCGGCGAGAGCGTGAGAGCCCCGCACGCCGCCACCGTGAGCAGCGCGAGGCTCCCGGCGACCAGGACGACGCGCCGGACGTCCGCCCGGGGCGGCGGTACCGGCTCCGGCCCCGTCCGCCCCGCCGACACCGTCGTGGGGGCGGGCGTCGCGGAGCGGGCGAGCAGCAGGCCAGCGCCCAGCACGGCGAGCAGGGCCACCTCGTGGCCGAGCAGCGTCCCGAGCGCCAGCGGGAGCACTGCCGTGGCGTAGACGCCGCCCACCGCGGCCGCCGCCACGGCGAGCGCCACCGGAGGGTGCCGGGTGGCCGCGGCGACCCGCGTGGCGCCGAGCGCGTCCACGCACTCCCGGAGCCCGGCGCTGCCGTCCTCGCGGGCCGCGCAGGTGCGCCGCAGCAGCGTGACCGGCGCCCCGGCGACGAGCAGCGGGGCGACGACGACCACCACCGTGGCGTGCGCCAGCAGCTGCGCGCTGAGCAGCAGCGACGCATAGGGCGCCAAACCGCCGCTGGAGACCCACGCCAGGGCTGCGCAGCCGGCGACCCACGCCGCGCAGCGCCCCGCGGGCCAGGCGCCACCCGCCGCGGTCCCAGGGCCCCCTGCCGGCCCGGACCGCTCGACGCTGCGCCGGCCGGCCCGCCGCACCGCCACCAGGTAGGCCGCCACGGCGCACCCGGCCACCAGCAGCCACAGCAGGTCGGGGCTGGTCTGCGTCACGGCGCGGCACGGCGTCAGGGGAAGGGGCGGTGGCTCGGCCCCGGTCACGGCGATCGTGCCCGCGCTCAGGGGGGACGGGGCCTCGAGCACCGCCTCCACGCCGAGGTCCCCCCGCCGCGCCCGGAGAGGCTGGAGCGCCGCCCCGGCGGCGACGAGCGAGACGGCGCCCACCGGCGCCGCCCACCACCCGAGGCGGCGCAGACGATTGCTCGCGGCGACCCGGTCGGCGGCCTGCGGCGCGGTGGATCGGAGCAGGCGCGAGCCGGCCCAGCCGCCGACCCAGCACCCCAGGGCCACCACGACGACCCAGGCCGCCGTCCACGCCGTGGCGGCGGGCGAGCCGGCGAGCACCGCCGGGGCCGGCTGCGCCCCGGAGGTGGCGCCGGCCATCGCCCCGATCCTCGTCCCGGTCACCGCCCCGGCAGCGGTCCCCGCGGCGGTCTCGACGACCAGCCCGGCGACGAGCGCGGCCAGCGGCGCCGTCGCCGCCGCGGCGCCGACGAGCACCCACGCGACGACGAGAGGGCGGAGCGGCGCCAGGAGCACCGCGGTCGCGACGAGCCCTGCTCCGAGCGCGCTGGCAGCCAGCGGGGCCCCGGCGCCCACCGCGAAGCGGGCGATGGCCGCTCCGGACGCCGCGTCGCCCAGCGCGGCGCCCGCCGGGAGGGGGGCTCCCACCACGACGAGGCCCACGGTGGCCGCCGCCCACACCGCCGCGGCACCTCCGACGAGGAGGCGACCTCGGTGCCACGTGCTCTGCCGTGGCGGGAGGAGCGTGACCAGGGCGGTGAGCGAGCCGAGGGTGAGCACGGCGGCGAGGCCGGCGGTCACCGCCAGCAGCGTCAGGGCCAGCGGCACGGCGCCAGGGTAGGTCGCCGCGGCGAGGACCCACGCGCACGTCCACCGTCGCGCCCTACCCTCACGCCATGGCTGCAGCCCGCGAGGTCCACCTGCTGAACGGCCCCAACCTCGGCCGCCTGGGGCGCCGGCAGCCGGAGGTCTACGGGAGCACCACGCTCGTCGAGCTGGAGGCCATGGCGACGGTGGTCGCCGGCGAGCTCGGTCTGGAGCTGGTGTGCCGCCAGAGCGACGACGAGGCGGAGATGCTCCGCTGGGTCCACGCGGCCGCCGACGCCGGCGCCGCGGTGGTCCTCAACGCCGGGGCGTGGACGCACACGTCCATCGCGCTGCGCGACGCCTGCGCCGAGCTGAGCGCCCCGCTGGTCGAGGTGCACCTGTCGAACGTGCACGCCCGCGAGAGCTTCCGGCACCACTCCTACCTCTCCGGCGTGGCCACCGGGGTCATCGTGGGGCTGGGCGTCGAGGGCTACCTGGCGGCGCTGCGGTTCATCGCCGCCGGCGACTGAGCCCCGCTCCCACCCTCACGCGGGGGCGTCGACCTCGCGCAGACCCGTCAGGGCCCAGGTGCGGGCGTACTGCTCGCGCGGCGCCGAGCACGTGAGGCGCTGCGCGGCGGCCACGTGCGTCTGCTCCAGCTCGACCACCACGCCCGGCAGGCCGGCCGCACCGTCCAGGGTGACGCGCCACCTCTCCCCGTGCGCCTGGGACAGGCCGGTCCCGTCGCTCTCGCCGACGTGCCCCGCCTCGGCGAGCCGCTGCGCGCCGGAGGGCACGAGGTCGTCGGCAGCGGTGCGCCCGAGCTCCAGGCGCGCGTGCGCAGCAGCGGCCTGCACGACCATCGCGTCGGTGGTGCGCCCCCGCAGCAACCGGGGGAGCACCTGGCCGCGGCGCACCGCGGAGACCACCTCGGGGACGTCGGCGACGTCCACCCGTCCGTAGGTGTGGCCGCTGGGGAGCGTCAGCAGGTTGGCGGCGAACCGGCAGCCGCCGACGTGCGAGCACTCCCACGTGGTGTCCGGCTCGAGATCGGCGAACGCCGCCGCCAAGGGGCGACCGCGCAGCGCGCAGTCCCAGTCCTTGCGGCCGTGCGTGCACACGAGCAGCAGCGGTGCGTCCGAGAGGTCCCAGCCGTCGTCGTCAGCGGCGGCGGGCACCAGGTCCCCCACGTCGCACTCGCGGGTGCGCACCTGCTCGCTCCCGCGGCGGGTGGCGACGCGGAACAGCCGCCGGCGGCTCGTCTCCCCGCCGCGGCGCACGGGGCGGCGGACCAGCAGGAGCTTCAGCGACGCCTGGGCCGCGGTGGCCACCAGGGCGGCGGTGACCTCCGGTCCCAGCCGTGAGCTGGGCACCGCCTCCTGGCCCCACGCCCCGGGCTCCTCCACGAGGAGGTACCCCCGCGTGGGCGAGGCGGTGCCCAGCACCGGCTCGTCCTGCGCCTGGGAGGCCGCCGCGCAGGAGTAGCGGCGGTCTGCCGGCGCAGGACGTGCCTGCTCGGCGCCGTCGATCAGACCTCCCCGCCGGTGGGCAGGAGCACACGCTCGCGCACCAGGCGGCGCAGCAGCACCACGGCGTCGTCCGCGTCGATCCCCACGCCGGCGTCGGCGAGCGATGCTGGGCTGACCGGCTGCTCCACGGCGAGCGCGAGCGCGGCCTGCGTCCAGGCCGGGAAGCTGACGGTCCGCTCCCCTACCACGACCTCAGCGCGGTCGCCGACCGCGCTCAGCCGCGGGTGCAGACCGGTGCGCGGGCGCACCGTCGTGCCGCGGTCCAGGCTCCGCGCGGCGGCGTCCTGGGCCAGCGGCGAGACCGGTTCGGCCGGCACCGCACCGCGGCGGCGGCGCGCCACGACGCGGCGCACGGCGTCGTCGTCGAGGGAGTCCACCCAGGCGCGGGCGGCCGCGCGGAACCCGGCCACGTCGTCCGCACCGTCGATCCCGTCGGCGTCGTCGGCCGACGGCAGGGCCAGCGCACGCCGCAGCGCCACGTCGTCCTTCCCGGCGCCGGCCACGAGGTCGGTGAGGACGTCGGCCCACGTGGTGGCGAGCAGCCCCACCGTGAGGTGGATCGAGCGCTGGTCGGTCGTCTGCGCCGAGTGGAGCCAGCCGCGGGGCAGGTACAGCGCGTCGCCGGGCTCGAGGACCACGTCGATCTCCGGCGGGCGGCCGCCGACGGGGTCGGGGCCGAGCTGGGTGGACGGCTGCGACTTCAGCGGCAGCTCGACGGCCGGCGGGTGGATCGTCCAGTGCTTCGCGCCGTCCACCTGGAGCACCAGCACGTCGTGCGTGTCGTGGTGGGGCTTGAAGCCCTGGGCGCCGGGCGGGGTGATGTACACGTTGGTCTGCGTCTGGTGGCCGAGCTCGCCCGCCAGGTCGCGGCAGAAGGCGCCCAGGGGGGGCCAGACGCGGTGCACGGCCTGCAGCACCACCGTGGCGCCGCCGGCGTAGGCGCCCGCGATGCCGTCGGGGTCCGCGACGTCGGTGATCCGCTGGCCCCCGGCGTTCGTGGCGCGGGTGAAGCTGGAGCGTGGCAGCCCCTGGCCGTCCGCGACCATGGTGAAGAACGGCGTGCGCAGGGCGCGCTGCGACAGCAGCTCGTCCACCGCTGACGCGCTGAGCAGGTCGTCGAAACCTTCGACCCCCCCGGGCTCCGGGCGCCGGTCGGCGGCGCGCACGAGGAGCGGACGGGTGTTCCAGTGCTCCGCCGCGAACCGCTCGCGGTCCAGGGCGAAGCACCGCTGCAGGGGCGTGGCCGCCGCGCGAGCGCTCCCGTCCGCCGGCAGGCCGGGGGCCTGCGCGGCGGACGAGGCGGTCACGACGGGGGCGCTCGCCGTGGTCGTCTGCGTCACGTCAGCCGCGGGAGTCGGTCCCGGCGGGGTCCGAGCCGGCGGGGTCGACCTGGGTGGAGTCGCTGTCACCCGCGTCGGCGTCACCGCCGCTGCCGCCCGCGGGGTCCACGCCCGCCGGGTCCGAGCCGGCGGGGTCGACCTGGGTGGAGTCGCTGTCGCCCGCGTCGGCGTCGCCGCCGCCTCCGGCACCGCTGGTCGACGTGGTGATGTCGTCGTCGTTGAGCGACATGAGACCTCCGAGGGTGCGATCAGGCTGCGGGCGGGTGCCCGCGGGCCCATCGTCGCCGATGCTCGACCGCTCGTCCACCCCGGGTCAGCCGCCGGCGCGCGCGGGCTCGCGGGCGCTGGCGACCTCGTCGCGGATCTGGCCGACGAGCTCCTCCAGCACGTCCTCCAGCGCCACCACCCCCGAGGTCGTGCCGTCCGTGTCGGTCACCTCCGCCAGGTGCGCCTGGGCACCGCGCAGGGTGGCGAGGACGTCCGCGAGCGTCATGTCCTCACCCACCCGCGGCAGCGGCCGCACCCGGGCTGGGTCGACCGGCACGTCACGCGCTGGCCCGCTGGCCCCCAGGAGGTCCTTGACGTGGAGGTAGCCGACCAGGTCGCGCGGACCGGTGCCCCGGACGGGGAAGCGGGAGAAACCGGTCCGCGCGGCCGCGGCCTCCAGACCGGCGGGGGTGACGTCCGCGGCGACGGTGTGCAGGTC
>JARIBR010000240.1 GCA_029258695.1 Quadrisphaera sp. | reverse complement strand
GAAAGGGCGGCAAGGAGGTCTGGATCCAAGCCACGTACAACCCCATCATGGACGCCGACGGCAAGCCGTACAAGATCGTCAAGTTCGCCACCGACGTCACCGCCGCCAAGCTCCGCGGCGCCGAGGTGGCCGGGCGCATGGACGCCGTCGACCGCGCCCAGGCCGTCATCGAGTTCGACCTCGACGGCATCGTCCTCGACGCCAACGACAACTTCCTGCGCGCCATCGGCTACTCCCTTCGGGAGATCGTGGGCCGCCACCACAGCGACTTCTGCACGCCCGAGTACACCCGCTCCGAGGAGTACCGCGACTTCTGGCTCCGCCTCGGCAAGGGCGAGCTCATCAGCGGCAAGTTCCACCGGGTCGGGAAGTTCGACCGCGACGTGCACATCCAGGCCACCTACAACCCCATCCTCGACCTGTCGGGGAAGCCGTACAAGGTGGTGAAGTACGCCTACGACATCACCGCCGAGGTGACCCGTGAGCAGCGCATCACCGCCGACACCGCCGCGATGACCGAGCTCGTGACCTCGCTGACCACGTCGATCCAGGAGATCGCCAGGAGCTCGACGACCGCCACCGAGCTGGCTGACGAGACCCAGAGCAACGCGGGTGACGGGCTCTCGGCGCTGCGGGCCTCCCTCGAGGCCATCGACCTCATCCAGAAGTCCTCGCACTCCATCAGCGAGATCGTCCGGGTGATGGGGGAGATCGCCAACCAGACGAACCTGCTGGCCTTCAACGCCTCCATCGAGGCCGCGCGCGCCGGTGAGCACGGGGTGGGCTTCTCCATCGTCGCCGGTGAGGTGCGCAAGCTGGCCGAGCGCTCCTCCGAGGCCGCCTCGCAGATCGGCGCCCTCATCGAGGAGTCGGTGACGCGCGTGGAGCAGGGCTCCGCGGTCTCGCGCCGCGCCGAGGGGGCCTTCGAGCGGATCGCCGACTCGGTGAAGCGCACCAACGACGCCATCGCGACGATCTCCACCTTCACCCAGGAGCAGCAGGAGTTCTCGGCCGCCGTGGGCGTGCTGATCGACCAGCTGTCCTCCGTCGATGCCTGAGCCGGCGCTGACGGCGTCGGGCCCGGTCACGTCGAGGCCGGTCACGTCGAGGCCGGTCACCTCAGGACCGGTCACCTCAGGACCGGTCACGTCAGGGCCGGTCACGTCAGGGCCCGGCGCAGCCGGCGCCCACGAGGAGGTCTACGGGCTGCTCGTCGTCGCCGGGACGCAGGTCGCGCTGCCGCTGTCCGCGCTGCGCGAGGTGGTGCCCTGCCCACCCCGGCTGGCGGCCCTGCCGGTCAGCGCCGCCGGTCTCCTCGGCGCCATGGAGCTGCGCGAGATGGTCGTGCCCGTCGTCGACCTCGGGGAGCGTCTCGGTCTGCCAGCGTCGCGCGGGTCCGACGCGCTCGGGGCCGCGCCGGCGCGGCGCGAGGAGGACGTCGTCGTGGTGGTCGCCAGCGGCGACCACCTCCTGGGCGTCCTGGCCCAGGAGGTGCGCGGCGTCGTGCACGTCGCGGGTTCCCACCTCATGGAGCTGCGCGCCGAGGGTGGTCCGCTGCTCGTCTCGAGCGCGTTCCGCCAGGAGGACGGCGGCATCGTCAGCGTCCTCGACCCCGACCGCGTGGTCGCGCTGCCGGGCGTCCCGACCGTGCGGGACCGCCCCCGCGGCGTGGCCGTGGGGGCCCGCTCCGCGAGCGCTGGCGCCACCGGCGGCGACGGCGGGGGCGACGAGGCGGGCGGCGAGACCCGCACCACCTGGACCCTGCTGCGCTGCGGCGAGCACCTGCTCGCGCTCGACGTCGCCCACGTCCACACCACCCTGCCGCACCAGGCACCGCGCGCCTCCGTCCTCGACGGCGGCCTCTGCCTCGGCGTGACGTCCTACCGCGACCTCGACGTCCCGGTCGTCGACCCGCTGCAGCTGCTCGGCCTGGGACGCACCGATCCGCCCGTCCCGGGGAGCGCGGCCGACGCCGGCGCGGGCCTGGTCCTGCGCCTCGACGACGGTTTCGTGGTGCTGACGCTCAGCGAGCTGGTGGGCCTCGTCGAGGTGGCGCCCTCGGACGGCGTCGTGCTCCCGGCCTTCTCGGTGCCACGCCCGGACCTCCTCGCCGGCATGGCCGACCTGCCCGGGCACGGACCGTGCCTGGTGCTCGACGGCCGCGCCCTGCTCGGTGACACCTCGCTGCGCGAGCTCGCCTCGGCGAACGTCTCGAGCCGGGCTGCTCGTGACGCCCCAGCGACAGCGCCGGTCGGCGCACCCGCTCCCGCGCCGACGACGACCCGGGACGACGGGGCGGCGGCCTCGGCGGCGCGCGCTCCGAGCTACCTGACCTACCGGGCGGGAGCGCCGTTGGCGACGCGGCTGGAGCAGGTCGCGGAGATCCTGCCGATCCCGACACCCGGCGGCCTCGTCGCACCCGTGGGCGAGGTGGCGGGCGGGCGTCGCGGCGTCCTGGGTGTGATGGCCCACCGCGGAGCCTCGTTGCCGGTGCTGCACCTGCCGACGCTCCTGGGGCTGCCCGCGCGCCCGGGCGCCGACGACGCCCTGGACGGGTGCCTGCTCCTCGTCGCCACCGCACACGGCCACCTGGCCTTCGTCGTGGACTCCCTCCACGAGATCGAGCCGCTCACCTGGGTGGACCCGGCCGCGACCGAGCCGACGGAGGGCGCTGCGGCCGGCGCCGGGTCCGGGGACCCGCTGCGGACCAGCCGTCTCATCCAGGTGGGCGGGAGCGAGACGCTGCTGCGCGAGCTCGACCTGGTCGCGCTGGCCACCTCGCTCGCGTCCTGACCCACCGCCTCACCACTCGCGCCTCCCCAGGCCACCCGATCAGCACTTCGTCGACCAAGTGCGAGTCAACGGCCACCCCGATCAGCACTTCGTCGACCAAGTGCGAGTCCACGGCCGCCCAGGTCAGC
>JARIBR010000281.1 GCA_029258695.1 Quadrisphaera sp. | reverse complement strand
ACGCGGGAGACGCCGGCCCGCACCCGCTCGTCGTCGACGTCGGTCATCACCACGGGGACCGCGGTACGCTGGGCGAGGAGCAGCGCGAGCTGGCTGGCCATGAGGCCGGCGCCCACCACCCCGATCTTGGTGATCGGGCGGGCGAGGTCGGGGTCGGGGGCCCCGGCCGGTCGCTTGGCGCGCCGGGTCGTGAGGTCGAAGGCGTAGACCGCGGAGCGGAACTCCTCCGAGACGATGAGGTCGGCCAGGGCGTCGTCCTCGGCGGCGAACCCGGCGTCGCGGTCCGCCGTGCGGGCCAGCGCCAGCAGGTCCAGCGCGCGGTCGTAGGCGGGGGCTGCTCCGTGGAGCTTGGCCGCGACCTGCGTGCGTGCCGCGTCGACCGCGACGTCCCACTGCTGCTCGCTGGTGGTGGTGCGGTGGTCGGTGCGCTCCACGACGACGTCGCCGGTGATCACGCACGCCGCCCAGCGCAGGGACTCCTCGATGAAGTCCGCCGGCTCGAGCGCCACGTCGGCGATGCCGGCCTCGACCGCCTGCGCGCCGCGCAGGAGCTTGCCGCCGGCGAGGGGGTTGCCGACGACCACCGTCAGCGCGGCCTCGATGCCGACGAGAGCGGGCAGCAGCTGGGTCCCGCCCCAGCCGGGCACCAGGCCCAGGCCGGTCTCGGGCAGGCCGAGGCGGGTGGCCGCCGTGGAGACGGTGCGGTGGGTGCACTGCAGCGCCACCTCCAGGCCTCCGCCGAGGGCCACGCCGTTGACGAGCGCGAACGACGGCACGGGCTCCCCACCCGGGCCGGTCAGCTCGCCGAGGCGGCGCAGCTGGTCGTGCCCGGCACGGGCCATCGCATGGGCGCGGGCGCGGGTGGACAGCGCGGAGATGCCGAGGAGGTCCGCGCCGGCGGCGAAGACGAAGGGCTTGCCGGTGATCGCCACCGAGGCGACCCGCCCGTCGGCGACCATCGCGGTGACCTCGTCGAGGGTCTCGCGGAGGTTGACGAAGGCGCGCGGGCCCAGCGTCGTGGGCTTGGTGGGCTCGGCGCCGTCGTCCATGGTGATCAGCGCGCACGCCCCGGCGCCGGCCGCGAAGGGCTCGAGGTCGACGACCCGGGAGGGGAAGGCCGTGGTGCGGGCGCCGGCGTCGAGCGCCGCGAGCTCGTCGAGGGTGACCTCGCGGCCCTGGTCGCGGCCCTGGTCGCGGCCCTGGTCGTTGGCCTGGCCGGCCTGGTCGGTGGTGGTCATGCGTGCTCTCCTGCTCTCTCGTGCGAGGTGTTCTCCCACAGCACGGCCCCGCCCATGCCGATCCCGATGCACATCGCGGTGAGGCCGTAGCGGATGCTCGGGTCCGCCTCGAGCTGTCGGGACAGCTGGGTCATCAGGCGCACCCCGGAGCTGGCCAGCGGGTGCCCGACGGCGATGGCGCCGCCCCACGGGTTCACCCGCGGGTCGTCCTCGGCGATGCCGAAGTGGTCGAGGAAGGCCAGCACCTGCACCGCGAAGGCCTCGTTGAGCTCGAACGCCCCGATCTCCTCGAGGCCCACGCCCGTGCGCGCCAGCAGCTTCTCCGTGGCGGGGACCGGGCCGTAGCCCATGACCTCCGGCTCCACGCCGGCGTAGGCGAAGCCGACCATGCGCATCCGCGGCGTGAGCCCCAGCACCTCCGCGACGTCGGCGGCGGTGAGCAGGCAGGCCGTGGCGCCGTCGTTGAGACCGGCGGCGTTGCCCGCGGTCACCCGCCCGCCCGGGCGGAAGGGGGTGCGCAGGCTCGCGAGGTCCGCGGCGGTGGTGCCGGGGCGCGGCGGCTCGTCGGCGGTCGCCAGGTCCCAGCCGGTGCCGGTGTGCCGGGCGGCGACGGGGGCGAGGTCCGGCGTGATGTGGCCCTGCGCCAGCGCGCTCGCGTACCGCTGCTGGCTGGTCACGGCGAAGGCGTCGGCGCGCTCCTTCGTGATGCCCGGGTAGCGGTCGTGGAGGTTCTCCGCGGTGGCGCCCATGACCAGCGCCGAGGGGTCGACGATCCGCTCGGCCACCAGGCGCGGGTTGGGGTCGGCGCCCTCACCCATCGGGTGGTGGCCCATGTGCTCGACGCCACCGGCGAGCACCGCGTCGTAGGCGCCCGCGGCGATGCCGGACGCCGTGGTGGTCACCGCGGTCATGGCCCCCGCGCACATCCGGTCGATCGCGAAGCCGGGCACCGTGGTGGGCAGGCCGGCCAGCAGGGCCGCGGTCCGTCCGATCGTCAGGCCCTGGTCGCCGGTCTGCGTGGTGGCCGCGAGCGCCACCTCGTCGACCCGGTCCGGCGGCAGCGAGGGGTTGCGGCGCAGCAGCTCGCGCAGGCAGCGGACCGCGAGGTCGTCGGCGCGGGTCTCCGCGTACATGCCCTTCTCGCCGGCCCGGCCGAAGGGGGTGCGCACCCCGTCGACGAAGACGACGTCCTCCAGGGTGCGCGGGGGCGGTGAGGCTGCTCCGGTGCGGCGGTGCTCGGTGGGGGCGCTCATGGGTGTCCTCCTGCTCGGGTGGCGCGACGTGCTCCGGTGGCGCGGCGCCGTCGCTGCGGGGCCGCCCCGCGCGCGGGTCGGCGCGCTGGGCACCGACGCGCACGGCCCAGGGTACCCGGTACGCCCGGTACCGCATACCGGGAGGGATCGTGGCGCAC
>JARIBR010000267.1 GCA_029258695.1 Quadrisphaera sp. | reverse complement strand
GGGAGATGCTGCGGACCGCGCTCGCCGACGTCCTGGGACTCGTGGACCCCGCGCAGGTGCGCGACTCGCTGTCCGGGGTGGCGATCGCCGCCATCCGTGGCGCGCTCGACCAGGCGCAGCAGCGCGTCGCCGCCGAGCGGGGCCCCTCGCCCACGGCGATCGCCGTGATCGGCATGGGCCGTCTGGGGGGCTCGGAGATGGGCTACGGCTCCGACGCCGACGTCATCGTCGTCCACCGTCCGCTCCCCGGGGCCGACCCGGGCGCGGCGCAGGAGCACGCCGTGGCGGTCGTCTCGGCGATGCGCGCCGTCCTCGCGACCGCCGGGCCGGGGCTGCCGCTGGAGCTGGACCTGGCGCTGCGCCCCGAGGGCCGGAACGGGCCGCTGGCGCGCTCGCTGGACTCGTGCGCGGCGTACTACGACCGGTGGGCGAGCACCTGGGAGAGCCAGGCGCTGCTGCGCGCGCGCCCGGTGGCCGGTGACCCGGCGGTGGGGGAGGCGTTCGCCGGGCTCGTCGAGCCGCTGCGCTACCCGAGCGACGGGCTCACCGGCGAGCAGGTGACCGCGGTGCGGCGGATGAAGGCGCGGGTGGAGTCCGAGCGGCTGCCGCGCGGGGTCGACCCCTACCGCCACCTCAAGCTGGGCCCCGGCTACCTCGCCGACGTCGAGTGGACCGCCCAGCTCCTCCAGCTGCGCCACGCCGGCCGCGTGCCGTCGCTGCGCACCACGTCGACCCCCGGTGCGCTGCGGGCGGCGCGGGACGCGGGCCTGCTCGCCGAGGGGGACGCTCGCGTGCTGCTCACCGCGTGGGAGAGCGCCGCGCGCACGCGCGACGCGGTGGTGCTGGTGCGGGGGCGCATCGACGACGTGGTGCCCACCGACCCCGGGCAGGCGGCGCAGGTGGCGCACCTGCTGGGCCTGGAGCCCGAGACCGCCGAGGAGCTCACCGGGCACGTGCGCCACGTCGGGCGCGCGGCGCGCTCGGTGGTCGAGCGGATCTTCTACGGTTGATCGCCGGCCGGCTTCGGTACGGTGCGCCGGTGAGTCGACACGCGCACCTCGTCGCCGACCCGGAGCCCCTCGCGGACGGTCGTCTCCTGCGGCTGCGCTCGATCGTGGTGACGCTGGCGGTCGCGATGGCGCTCGTGCTCGTCGCCGGGATCCTCGTCGAGGAGGTCCGGGTCCGCGGCGTGCAGGACGCGCCGGGCGTCGTGCAGGTCGCCGTGTGGCAGGGAGCCCGCCTGCTCTACGCCGACGCGGAGGCCAACGCCTGGGCGTGGTTGTCCACGATCGGGCTCGCGCTGCTCGCGGCGGTCTTCGCCGCCTCCGCCGCGGCGCGCCGTGGTGCCTCGCTGCCGTGGCGGGCCACGGCGTTCCTGTCGGGGGTGGCGCTGCTGCTCTCCGCGGACGAGGGGGCGATGCTCCACGAGACGCTCAACGAGATCGGCATCCGCCTGACCGACTCCCTGGGTCAGTTCAACGCCTGGCTGATCCCCGGGGTGGTGGTGGTGCTCGTGGCCGGCGTCGTCCTGCTCCGGGTGGCGCGGAGCCTGGACCGGCGGCTGCGCTGGCGGCTCGTGGTGGCGGGGGCGATCTTCCTCCTCGGGGCCATCGGCATGGAGGCGGCGGGGGCGGCCTACACGCTGTCCCACCCGGGGCCGAACAACCCGTGGGAGACCCCGGTCTACCACCTCATGGTGGCCGCTGAGGAGGGCCTCGAGGCCGTGGGCATCCTCGTGGCGCTGGCGGCAGCCATGGCGACCGTCGAGGTCCGCCTGGGGGGCGGTGGGCTCGTGGTCACCCCGGGCGGTGACGTGGGGCGCGCCCGTCCCTGACGGCGCGCGGCCCGGTGGATGGACCCACCCGTCACCCCTCGCAGCCGGTGCCGTCCCCGTCACGGTCGAACCTCGGCTCGAAGCCGGGGTCCCGTGAGCGGATGGGGGCGGCGCCCGCCTCACGCACCTCGGTGCAGCTCGCCCAGGACGGGGTGGGCGCCGGCGCGCCGGCCTCGTCGGGCTCCTCGACCTCGGCGGAGGGCGCTGCCCGATCGGCGGCTTCGCCCGTGGGCAGGGGCTCGTCGGGGCAGCGGCTGAGCACCCGGGCGCTCGCGTCACGCTCGGCGGCGGTCACCCACAGGTCGTAGCGGACCTTCACGGCCACCTGCCGGGCGACGTAGGCGCACCGGAACGCGGTGTTCGGGGGCAGCCAGGTCGCGGCGTCCCCGGCCTGCTTCTGACCGTTCAGCGGTCCGTCGACGGCGAGGAGGTTCAACGGGTCGTTCGCCAGGGCCGTGCGCGTGGGCAGGTCGAGCTGCTGCGCTCCCTTCTGCCAGGCGTCGCCCAGGGCGACGACGTGGTCGATCTGCACCTCGGCGCTGGTCTGCGCGCCGCGGGTGAAGTCGAGGACGTCGCCCGAGTAGGGGTCGTCCAGGGTGCCGGAGACCACGACGCACCCCCGGGTGCCCGGCTCCAGGGTGGTGTCGTGGAGGTCGCGCGCGAGGACGTCGTTGCGGGTGTCGCAGCCGTTGCGGTCGGTGTCGGTCCACGCGGGGCCGAACTGCTCGCGGTCGTAGCCGGTCATCGGTGCGCGGCCCTTGACGGGCAAGGTCTCCAGCGCCTCGAGCGCGGAGCCGGCCCGGGCCGCGGTGGTGCTCCCGGCCGGTGACGTGAGCGTCGCGCACGCGCCGAGGGCGCTGGACACCACCAGTGCACCGACCAGCGCACCCACCGCGGTGCGGCGGCGCCGGGGCGGTGACCCTGAGCGGGCAGACATCGATGACACGAGCGACCTCCTGCGGGGGGTGCGCCGAGCGTAAGGACCCGTCGCGCCACCGTGCCCTGGGGGCGCGCGACGCGCCTGCTCTCGGCAGATCGGGTCGCGCCCCGGGATGACGCCGGGCGGAGGGCGAGCGGGCAGAGTGCCACGACGAGCTGCGTCGGTGTGCCCGCGCCGTCGCGCACCGGCGGGTCATCCGGTGCCCGAGACGACCCTCACCCGCTCTCGCGGGACCCACTGCAGGTCCAGGCTGACCTGCCGGTCGAGCCGCGAGGACAGCCGCGCCGCGAGGGCGTCCGGGGACGGCGGCGTGCCCGGTCCCACGAGGACGACGTCGACGTCGGGCCCGTCCACGCCGACGGACACGACGGTGAAGTCGTCGTCCTGGTCGAGCCATCCGGTGACCTCGCTGCGGGCCGCGTCCTCGGCCAGCGCGTCGCGGGCGATGGAGGCTCCGTTGAGCCCGAGGCCCACGACGACGAGAGCCCCGAGCGCCAGGACCGCGAACAGCGCGGTGCGCACCCGGGCGCGCACCGCACGCATCCGGCTCAGCGGCGCGACGCCCGTGAGCACGAAGACGGCGCCACCGACCACGAGGATCGCCACGAGGTTGGTGAGGAACAGCAGCAGCGTCCCGCTGGCGCGGGCGGCGTCGCCGGACTGCGCGGTGATGCCCACGACGGACAGCGGCGGGACGAGCGCGATGGCGATGGCGACCCCGGGCAGGGAGGAGGAGACGTCGCGCCGGGAGAGGGCGTAGGCCCCCGCCGCGCCGGCAGCCACGGCGACGACGAGGTCGGCGAGCGTCGGGGAGGCGCGCGAGAGCACCTGGCTGTTGCCGGTGAGGCCCGCACCCAGCGTGGAGAGCGAGCCGAGGAGCGCTCCGGTGCCGATCGCGATGCCGCTGCCCAGCAGCACCAGCGCCGCGGAGCGGGCCAGGCGCCGGGGCCAGCCCATCGCCAGCGACAGGCCCATCCCCATCATCGGCGAGATCAGGGGGGCGACGAGCATCGCGCCCACCACGACGGCGGTGGAGTCGGCGAGGACCCCCATCGCGCTGATGACGGAGGCGAACGTCATGAGGAGGGCGAACCGCAGCACCCGGGACAGCGCATCGCCGCCCTCGAAGTACACCTGCTCGTAGAGCGCGCCCCGCTCCTGGGGCCGGGCGCCGAGACCGTCGATCCAGCTCGTGATGCGGGCGTCGCCGGATCGCCCGCCGGTCACCTCCGCCACCCCGAGGCGAACCGCGGCGCGCAGCACCGCCTGGGCGACCACGCCCACCGCGGCGGCGAGGAGGACCAGGCTGTACAGGGCGGACGACAGCCCCGGGAGCGCGAGCGCGAGCACCACGAGCAGACCCGCACCAGCGGCCCGCCACCACGACCGCTGCGGGGCGATGAGGGCCCGGGCCGCGAGCACCACCCCCACGAGCGCGAGCGCCGAGCCTGCCAGCACGCGCAGCGGCAGGCTGCCCTGCGGCGCGAGCGCGAGGACAGCGCCGGCGGCGGCCACGACGAGCGCAGCCCCCATCGGGGCCCACCGCTGGGAGCGCAGGCGCGGGAGGACGTAGGCCACGGCCGCGAGCGCCAGGGCCAGGCCGGCGAGCCGGACGGCGAGACCGCCACCGCGGCCGGCGAGGACCACGAGGACCCCGGCGGCCAACAACGACGCGAGGAGGTCCGCGACGACGCCGCGCCACGCCAGGGCGCCGAAGCGCTGGCGCAGCGACGCGGTCGCGGGCTCGGTGAGGTCGAAGGCGTGGGTCACCGGCGCAGCATCTCGCGGCGCGTCGGCCCGCCCCCCGGGGACGACCGCTGCCGCAGCGGTGGGCCCTGCTCGCAGGCGATCCCGTCACCGTCACGGTCGAGCCCGCTGCGGTAGCCGGGCTGCCCGCGGTAGAGCACGGCGTTGCCGTCGTCCTGCACCCTCAGCGTCGCGCCGCGGTTGCCGTAGGTGCCCGATGACCAGAGCGGGCGGTACCCGGGCGCGTCGGCCGTGAGGTTGCCGTCGGGCTGGAACGCCAGTCCGACGCTGCGGTCGGGGGAGAGCAGCCACGCACCGGGCGTGAGGACCTGGCCGGCAGGGTGGGCGCGAAGTCGAGCTCGTTGCCGTACGCCTCCTGCTGCTCGCCGGACCAGCCCGAGGCCGGCGAGCAGCTGGGAGAGCCGTACCTCCGCCGCGGACGCGGTGGGCGCCATGGCGACGAGGGACGTGGCGGCGAGCGCCGCGGACAGGACGCCGGCCAGCAGGCGCAGCGGGGGTACGGGCATGGACGGCTCCTGGGGCGGCGCGACCAGGACCTGCCTGCGTTCACCCTGACGCTCAGCCTCCCGAGAGGTTGCTCAGGGGTGGAGGTCGGCCACCTGACGCTCGACGGACGAGGGCACACGGCGGCGCGCCACCAGGGCTGCGGGCAGCGAGCGGACCGCGCGGCGCAGCCCCGCCCGTCCGGCGCCGGCGTCGCGCCACGCGGCGAGCGCCCGGCGCGCCACCACGGGCCACGGGCGGCGCATCACCGCGGTCAGCACCGCGGAGCGGGCGATGGCCGCGCGCCGGACCTCCGGGCTCGAGCGCGCGGGGGAGGGGTGGTGGTGGACGACGAGCTCGGGCACGTACGCCAAGGCCCAGCCGGCGGCGAGCAGGTCGAGGGTCAGGCGCTCCTCCTCGCCGGGGAAGACCACGACGTCGTCGAAGCCTCCGGCGCGAGTGAAGGCCTCCGCGCGCACGATCACCCCGCAGGCCGCGAAGCCGACGATCGCCGGGCCGGGCATGTCCGCCTCGGTGCCCAGCGGCGCCCGCGCCAGCTCCGCGCACAGCGGTTCGAGGCGCTCCTCGGGCCCGAGGAGGATCCGCGCGTGGAACGCCGCGGCACGCGGGTGGGCATCCATGAGCTCCACGGCGCGGGCCAGGGCGCCGGGCGCCCACCACGAGTCGTCGTCGGCGAAGGCCACGTAGCGCGTGCCCGCCCGCGCGACGCCGATCGTGCGCGCCGCGGCGCCGCGGTTGCGCGGCAGGGCGACCACCTCGACGCCCGGGTGCGCCGCGCGCACGGCCTCGGCGCTGCCGTCGCTCGAGGCGTTGTCGAGCAGGATCACCGGCGCCTCGTGGCGGCTCAGCGACTCCAGCAGCTCGCCGCGCCGGTTCTGGCTGGCGACGACCACGGTCACCGCGTCACCGAGGTGCTCGGCGCTCACGGGGGAGCCGCTCACGCGACGTACCGCCGGGCCGATGACGCGGCCTGCGGTGCCTCCAGGACGCGGAACCGCGCCTCGACGCCCGGCGCGAGCACGCGCCGCTCCCGCAGCACCCACGGCAACCCGCGCAGGGCGTCGAGCACGCCGAGGGCCCACGTGCGGTCCCGGCGCGAGGAGCGCGCCAGCACCAGGGCGCGGCGCGCCACCGCCGGCCAGGGGCGGCGCAGCAGCAGGAACCACAGGGCGTTGCGCACCCCGTCGCGGCGCCGGCGCAGCGACTCCCGGGCGACCGAGGCCCGGTGGTGGACGGTCAGCGCCTCGGCGAAGCACAGCTCCCAGCCGGCGCTCGCGAGGTCGGCGGCGAGCAGCTCCTCCTCCCCGCCGAGCCACAGCCGGTGGTCGAAACCGCCCACGGCGGTGAAGGCGTCCGCGCGCACCACCGAGGCACCGGCGAGGAAGCTTCCCAGCGCAGGGCCCGGCAGTCCCGGCCGGGCGCCGACCACGGGGGAGTCACGCAGCTCGGCGACGATCGGGTCCTCCGTGCCGGCCGGCTCGACGACGATCCGCGCGGTGAGCACCGCGACGTCCTCGTGGGCGTCGAGCAGCACGGCGGCGCGCTCCAGCGACCCGGGCTCCCACCACGTGTCGTCGTCGCAGAAGGCCACGTAGGGCGTGGTGGCGCGGCCCACACCGACGTTGCGTCCCGTCGCGCCGGCGTTGTAGGGCAGAGCCACCAGGTCCAGGCGCCCTCCGGTGGCCGCCGCCGCGAACCGCTCGCGCAGGGCGGGCACGCTCCCGTCGGTCGAGCCGTTGTCCACCACGACCACGCGGGGGCGCTCGGGCAGCCCCAGCAGACGGGCGACCGCGTCCAGGACCTCGGCGCGGCGCTGGTACGTGATGAGCACGACGCTGACGCGGTCGTGGACGTCACCGGCCGTGGGCGTCGAGTCGGGGGTCGTGGGGCGCGGCTCGTCGGCGCGGTCGGTCGTCAGGGTCATCGCCACGGATGATGCCGCCTCCGGTTGCCATCCGCCCAGCGGGGGGAAGAATCCGTGGACCGGCCGACCGCGCCGGTGCGGAACGCGCGTGCGTGCGCGCCCCGCCGCAACCCTGACCGGAGGAGACGACGTGGCCGACCAGCCCAGCCCCATCGAGCTGCAGAAGCACCTGAAGGGAGTGGACTACCCCGCGGGCAAGGACGCCCTCGTGGAGGCGGCGAAGGACAACGGCGCACCGCAGGACGTCCTCGACCGGCTGGGCACCATCGCCGACCGCGAGTACGAGGGTCCGTCGGGCGTGGTCCAGGAGTTCTCGAAGGGCTGACCCGCCCGACCCTTCAGGTCGGAGATCGTCAGGCCGATGCCCCCGGCATGACCGACGTCCAGGCCGCGCTGACGCCGGCGGACGAGCT
>JARIBR010000255.1 GCA_029258695.1 Quadrisphaera sp. | reverse complement strand
GTCAACGGCCTCGGCGTGCTCGGGTGGGGCGTCGGCGGCATCGAGGCCGAGGCGGCCATGCTCGGCCAGCCCGTCTCCATGCTCATCCCGCAGGTCGTCGGCTTCAGGCTCACCGGCTCCATCCCCGACGGCACCACCGCCACCGACGTGGTGCTGACCATCACCGAGCAGCTGCGCGCCCACGGGGTCGTCGGCAAGTTCGTGGAGTTCTACGGCGAGGGAGTCGCCGCCGTGCCGCTGGCCAACCGGGCCACCATCGGCAACATGAGCCCGGAGTTCGGCTCGACGTGCGCGATCTTCCCCATCGACGACGTGACGCTGGACTACCTGCGCCTGACCGGGCGCAGCGAGGAGCAGGTCTCCCTCGTCGAGGCGTACACCAAGGCCCAGGGGCTGTGGCACGACCCGAGCGTGGAGCCGCGCTTCTCCGAGCGCCTCGAGCTGGACCTCTCGACCGTGGTGCCCTCCATCGCCGGCCCGAAGCGCCCCCAGGACCGCATCGAGCTCTCCGAGTCCAAGGGCGCCTTCCGCGCCGCGCTCGAGGACTACGCCCCGCAGGACGTGCCCGACCGGGGCCAGGGCGCCAACGCCGCCACGTCGTCGGTCGTCGACGCGGTGGGCGGAGACACCCTGGACGAGAACCTCGAGTCGACCTTCCCCGCGTCCGACCCCGTGAAGGAGGGCTTCGGCAGCCCGCCGCCGGCCGAGCCCGGCCACGCGGACGACCGCCCGCACCACCGCGTGCCCGTCACCCTGTCCGACGGCACGAGGACCGAGCTCGACCACGGCGACGTCGTCATCGCCGCGATCACTTCGTGCACCAACACCTCGAACCCCTCGGTGATGATCGGCGCGGCGCTGCTGGCCCGCAACGCCGTCGACGCGGGGCTGAGCGTGCCGCCGTGGGTGAAGACGTCGCTGGCCCCGGGCAGCAAGGTCGTCACGGACTACTACGACAAGTCCGGGCTCACGCCCTACCTGGAGAAGCTCGGCTTCAACCTCGTCGGCTACGGCTGCACCACCTGCATCGGCAACTCCGGGCCCATCGCGCCGGAGCTCTCCACGGCGGTCGCGGAGAACGACCTGTCGGTGGCCGCGGTCCTGTCCGGGAACCGCAACTTCGAGGGACGCATCAACCCCGACGTGCAGATGAACTACCTGGCCTCCCCGCCGCTGGTCATCGCCTTCGCCCTCGCGGGGACCATGGACTGGGACCCCGACACCGACCCGCTGGGAACCGGTTCCGACGGCAACCCCGTCTTCCTGCGCGACGTGTGGCCCTCCGACGCCGAGATCGAGCAGACGATCGCCGGCGCCATCAGCCAGGACATGTTCACCAAGGACTACGCCGACGTCTTCGCCGGTGACGAGCGGTGGCGCTCGCTGCCCACGCCCGACGGCGACACCTTCGACTGGGCGCAGGACAGCACCTACGTGCGCAAGCCCCCGTACTTCGACGGGATGCCCGCCGAGCCGGCCCCGGTCACGGACATCACCGGCGCCCGTGTGCTCGCGAAGCTCGGCGACTCGGTGACCACCGACCACATCAGCCCCGCCGGGTCCATCAAGGCCGACAGCCCCGCCGGGCGCTACCTGGCCGAGCACGGCGTGGAGCGGGCGGACTTCAACTCCTACGGCTCCCGTCGCGGCAACCACGAGGTGATGATCCGCGGCACGTTCGCCAACATCCGGCTGCGCAACCAGCTCCTCGACGGCGTGGCCGGCGGTTTCACCCGCGACTTCAGCGTCGACGGCGGCCCGCAGGAGACGATCTACGACGCCGCGCAGCACTACGCCGAGCAGGACACCCCGCTGGTGGTGCTCGCCGGCAAGGAGTACGGCTCGGGCTCCTCGCGCGACTGGGCGGCCAAGGGCACCACGCTGCTCGGGGTGCGCGCCGTGATCGCCGAGAGCTTCGAGCGGATCCACCGCTCGAACCTCATCGGCATGGGAGTCGTGCCCCTGCAGTACCCCGAGGGGGAGACCGCCGCGTCCCTCGGGCTGGACGGGACCGAGGTCTTCGACGTCGCCGGGATCACGGCGCTCAACGACGGCGAGACTCCGGCCACGGCCACCGTCACGGCGACGCGCGAGGGCGCCGAGCCGGTCGTCTTCGAGGCGCCGGTGCGCATCGACACCCCGGGGGAGGCGGACTACTACCGCCACGGCGGGATCCTGCAGTACGTGCTCCGCTCGCTGCTCGCGGCCTGAGGAGCGGCGTCAGCGCGCTGGCCGCGGCGGCGCCCCCGACGAGCGTCCTGCTCGTCGTGGGCGCCGCCATGGTCGTGGGGGCGCTCGTCCAGGGCCTCTCCGGCTTCGGCATGGCCCTGGTCGCCGCACCCGTGGTGGCCTTCGTCGACCCCACGCTCCTGCCGGTGGCCCTGCTCATCGCCGTCGCCCCGCTGCCGCTGCTGACCGCCTGGCGCGAGCGGCAGCACGTCGTCTGGCGCCAGGTGTGGCCCGCCCTGCTCGGGCGGCTGCCCGGCACGGGGCTGGGCCTCGTCGCCGTCGCGCTCCTCACCCCGCGGGCCGTCGCGCTCGTCGTCGCGCTGACCGTCCTCCTGGGCGTCGGCGCGTCCCTGGTGCGGTGGGACGTCCGACCGACGTCGCTCGCGCTGGTGGTCGCCGGGGGAGCCTCCGGGGCGCTGTCCACGGCCACCTCCATCGCGGGCCCACCGATGGCGCTGCTGTACCAGCGCTCGCCGGGACCCGCGGCACGCGCGACGATGAGCGCCTTCTTCAGCTTCGGGCCGCCGATCTCCCTGAGCGCGCTGGTCGCCACCGGCCAGGTGGGAGCGCACGCGCTGGTCGCCGGGGTGCTGCTCCTCCCGGCGATGGCCCTGGGCTTCGCGCTGTCGGGCCCCCTGCGCCCCCTGGTCGACACCGGCGGGCGCTTCCGGGCGCTGGTGCTGGGTGTCACGGCCGCCTCCGGTCTGCTGCTCCTGGTGCGCACGGCGCTGGGGTGATCGACCGCTAGGTTCGTCGTGGTGGCCGTCCAGCGCACCGGTGCGTCACCGACCTGCCACGCCGCGTCCGTGTCGCCGCCACCGCTCGCGCGACGGGCCGTGGGCGTCACCGCGGCCGTGCTCGTCACCGCCCTCGTGGCGCTGAGCCCCCGCTACGGCTACCACCGCGACGAGCTCTACTTCCTCGCCGCCGGCCAGCGCCTCGCGTGGGGCTACCCGGATCAGCCACCCCTGACGCCGGCGATCGCGCGCCTGGTCACCGAGGTGGCGGGGGACTCGATCGTGGCTCTCCGCCTCCCGTCCGCGCTGATGGCCGGCGCGGTGGTCGTGCTCACGGCGCTGCTCGCGCGCGAGTTCGGCGGCGGGCGCTCCGCCCAGCTGCTGGCCGCCGCCTGCACGGCCGTCTCGGCCA
>JARIBR010000244.1 GCA_029258695.1 Quadrisphaera sp. | reverse complement strand
CGCGAGCCGCTGGCCGGCGGCGGCCGCGGCCACGCCCATCGCCGCCGCGAGGGCGGCCTCCTCGTCGGGGATGCGTGAGGCCGCCACCACCGCGACCCACGCGTCCACCTGCCGGTGGGCGGTGACGGGGCACGCGACGAGCACGCCGCCGCGAGGAAGCCCCACCGCCGCGGGCCCGTGGTGGCTCGCGAGCGTGAGTGCCGCGCGGGCGTCCGCCGGGTCCAGAGCGTCGGCGCCGTCGTCGGGGCCGGACGCCGGCCGGCCCGCGGCGTCGAGCAGCACGACGCGGTGGTCCAGCGCCCGGGAGAGGGCGCCCAGCAGGTCCTCCACGGCCGGGCCGGCGCGCTGCCCCGCGTGGACCGCGGCCACGGCCGCCGCGGCGCAGCGTGCCTGGCGGTCACCGATGAGGGTGTGCAGGGTCGTCGCCAGCGCCCACGGGTCGTCGGTGCCGAGCACGGGCAGCCCCAGCCGCTCGGCGAGCGCGGCGCTCGCCGGCTCCACCGCGTCGGTCCCCTGGAGGACGAGGAGCGCCGCTCCGTCGTCTGCCGCCTGGTGGATGACGGCGTCGAGCGCCCAGTCCGTGCGGTCCGCGTCGTCGAGGACGACCAGCGCCTCGCCCGAGGAGCACAGCCGGCCCTCGCGGGAGCGGGGGACGCGCCGGAGCATCGTCGTGCCGGCCACCTGGGCCTCCTCCGGCCCGGCGAGGCGCACCAGCCCTGCGAGCCGCGGGTGGGCCAGGAGCGCGGACAGCCGTGCCGTCACGGGGCGTCCACCAGGACCGGCTCGGCGTCGATGCCGAACGCCCTCGGCCCCACGCGGTCGAGCCGCTCCGGCGCCCGCGTCCACCAGGCGGGCGCGGGCAGGGCCATGACCCAGACGTCCTGCCCGGCGCGCAGCGCCTCGCAGCGGACGAAGGCGCGGCTGGACCGGTCGAGGACGACGACGAGGTCGGGGCAGGTGGCGGCGAGCTCCCCGTCGACGATCACCGCGAGGTACTCGTTCTCGGCCTCGACGCGGACCACGGCCGCGTGCCCGCTCTGGTCGCGCTGCTGCACCAGGAAGGTGGCCCGCCCGAAGCCGCCGGCGCCGGGACGGCGCAGCGCGTGCTGGACGCGGCCGCCGCCGAGCAGCACGCCGCCGAGGTGCTCCGCGAGCTCGCCCCCGAGCCGGTCCGCCGACGCACCCGCCAACAGCGGCGCGGCGATCTCGCCGAGGGAGCGGGCCCGCGCCAGCGAGCCCACGACGGTGGAGGCGCTCACCTCGCCGGCGCTCAGCGCCCGCAGCGCGACGGCCGCCCACCCGCTGCCCCCGGCGACGACCGCCCGCAGCGTCTCCTCGCACGCCACGGGGCCCCTCCCGTCGACCACGGTGGTGGCGCCGCCCGGCTCGCACAGGGCGCACGGCGTCATGGGGACGCCAGCGGCGGCCAGCGTGAACTGGTCCAGGCGGGGGACCGAGCGCCCGACGAGGTCGGCGTCGACGAGGGGCAGGCCGAGCTCGGCCGCGGCGGCGATGGCCGTCAGCGCGTTGATCCCGCCGGCCTCGATGGTCATGACGGCGGTGGCCGTGCGGCCGGACCACCGCTGCAGCGCCTCGACGGCGCCGCTCAGCTCCAGGCCCGAGGGCAGCTTCTCGGTGAGCATGACGGTGGCCCCGACGATCCCCACGGGGACCACGGCGGCGTCGGCCCCCAGGTCGCCCGGGTCCACCACCTCCACGCGGCGCCCCGCCAGCACCCGGCGCACCAGGGAGGCGAAGGGCCGCAGGTCCCCGCCACCGCCCGAGCCGAGGATCTCCCCGCCGAGGATGAGGCCGGGGAGGTCGTGCGCGCCCAGGGCGGCGGGGGTCGAGGGCTGACGGCGCGGCCGAGCCCCCGGTGTCGTCGCCATGGCGCCATGCTGGCAGCCCGTCGCCGGCGCGCCGACCACGCTCAGGCCAGGAGTGCCTCGACGGGGACGAAGTCGTGGTCCAGGCCGAAGCAGCGGGGCCCGAAGGTCGCCAGGGCCTGCGGCGTGCGCATCATCGCGGGGGTGGAGATCCCGACGACCACGACGCGCTGGCCGTAGCGCAGGCCGTCGGTGGTGATCGGCTCGGCGCTCTCCGCGTCGAGGACGCACACGAGGTCGGGCACCATCGCCACCACCTCGCCGTCCCGGACGGCGAGCAGGTTCTCGTTCTGGAAGCGGATGGTCAGCTCGCTGTCGCCGCCGTGCGCGACGAACGCTGCCTGACCGCGGGTGAAGCCCTCGAGGGTGCGGCGCTCGACGTCGGTGACCTTGCCCCGGAAGAGCTCCCGGACGTGGGTGTACAGGGTGGGCGCGAGCGCCGCGGCGAGGGCCTCGACGGGGTCGCGGTGGCTGCTGCGGGCCTCCGCGATGGCGCGGCCGACCATGAGCGCGAGGCTGAGGGTGCGCGGGACGGCGGTGCGCCGCACGTCCGCCCCGCTCATGGCGTACTCGGCGATGTGGGCAGCGCCCCCGAGGCGGATGGTGAGCCCTCGGGCCAGCCACTCCATGCGGGCGTCGTCGTCGCCGGTGTCGACGATGGCGACCTCCCCGCGCTCGCCGGTGATCGCCAGGGGCTGCCGTGCACGCCGTAGACGGCGAAGGTCTCCATCTGCAGCTCCGGGAACGCGCGACCCATCCCGTCGGCGTCCACCACGGGCAGGCCGGTGCGGGCGCCGACGAGCAGCGGCATCATCGAGTTGATGCCGCCGCACTCCACGGGCATCGTCGCGCTGGCGCGCCGGCCCAGGTGCTCCTCGAGGGCGCGCAGCGCGGCGACCGCCTCGGTGCCGCGGGGGATCTTCTCGACCATCACCGTGGGCGCGCCCATCATGCAGGTGGGGATGACCAGGGCGTCGTCCGGCAGCGCGACCGCGTCGTCGGGGTCGACGACGGTGACCGGCCCGTGCTCGCGCACCGCCTGGGCGACGAGCAGGCGACCGACGTGCGGGTCGCCGCCGCCCCCGGTGCCCAGCAGCGCCGCCCCGCGTGCCAGGTCCGAGAGGTCCTCCAGCGTCAGCGTCCAGCTCATCGCGGGCCCGTCACGGCGGCGGGCCCGGGCGCGGGCGCGTCCCAGCGGACCGGGTCCACGTCGTAGCCGAAGTACCGGGGGCCGGCCAGCCCGATGCCGCCGGGGGAGTGCCAGCGCTCGTCGCAGGGGGCCGCGATCACCTGCACGCGGTGCCCGAAGCGCAGCGTCTCGGTGGTGACCGGCTCGCCGGTCTCGTCGTCGACGGCGATGAGCAGGTCCGGCGTGGTCACCACGGGGGAGCCGCCGCGGGTGGCCATGAGGTGCTCGTTCTGGAAGTGCAGCACCAGGTCCTCGCCGCCGGCTCCCTCCGCGGCGCCGAGCGGGGCGATCGCGGCCCGCCCGCGCGCGAAGCCCGTCTGGGTGCGCCGCTCCACGTCGACCACCTTGCCCCCGCCGATGACGCGGCCCCCCAGGCGCTGCGTCAGGGCGGCCACCGGGTCCTCGTTGGCGGTGCGCGCCCGGTGCAGCGTCTCGCCCAGGTCGTGGCACAGCGACAGGGTGGCCGGCAGCATGGCGCTCCTGGCGCGCGCGCCACTCATGACGTAGTTGGCCATGAGCGTCGAGCAGCCCATCTCCACCGTGGCGGTGCGCGCCAGGCGCTCGGCCCACAGGTTGTCCGTGGTGTCCAGGACGACGCGGTTGCCCTTGTCGTCCGCGACGGCCATCGGCGTGGCGGAGACGCCCTCGAGGGTGGCGAGCACCATCTGGATCTCCGGGAAGGCCCGGCCCATGCCGTCGCCGTCGACGAGCGGGAGCCCCAGCTCCGCTGCGGCGGCGATGGGGATCATGGAGTTCACGCCGCCGGCCTCGATGCACGCCAGGTGCGTGGCCTCGACGCCGAGGTACCGGGTGACGGCCCGCACCAGGTCGGTGAACTGGTCGAGCGTCGGCAGCTTCTCCACCATCACCGTGGGGGCACCCATCATGCCGACGGGCACCACGACCGCGTCGTCGTCCAGCTCGTCGAGGCGCGCGAGCCGCACGGGCCCGTGGTCCGCGATGGCCTGCTGGGCGAGCAGGCGCCCGATATACGGGTCACCGCCGCCGCCGGTGCCGAGGACGGCCGCACCGCGCGCCATGGGTACGAGGTGCTCGACTTCCACCGAGGTCAGCGCGCCGGTGGGCGCGGCGCCCTCTCGCGCTGGTCCGGTCGTCGCCGGGCTGGTCGCGGTCACCGGGCGCCCCGCAGGCTCAGGTCGCCGACGGCCTTGACCCGGATGCGGGTGGCGTTGCCCGGCAGGTACGGGATGGGCACCTCGTCGAAGTCCACGACGGCCACGCTCCCGGGGGAGGCGCCGGCGGCCACGGCGCGGTCGAGGGCTTCCTGGCGGGCCGCGTCCACGACGGCGGCGCGCCCGCTGCCGTTGATGGCGAACACCTTGTCCACCTCTCCGCTGACCTGGGCTATGGCCGCGCCGATGGCGTTGGCCACGCCGGCGTGCTCGGGGCGGTGCACGGCGCCGAGTCCGGGCAGCTGCTCGGGCAGGAGGATCGAGCCGCCGCCCACCGCGACGATCGGCAGGAGCTCCGCCGAGGTGCGCATGCGCTCGACGACGTCTGCGAGCTGGTGGGCCATCGTCTCCAGGGCGCGGGCGACCGTGGCGCGGCTGACGTGCGCGAGCGCCGAGCCGTCCCCGATGTCAGCCCTGCCGCCCGCGACGGCGATGTCCGTCGCCGTGAGGGTGTCGCCGCCGAAGACCAGCGCCCGCTGCGTCAGCTCGTAGCCGACGGAGTCGGGGCCGACGCGGTCGCCGTCGGCGCGCACCAGCGACCCGCCGCCGAGCCCGATCGAGAGCACGTCGGGCATGCGGAAGTTCGTGCGCACCCCGGCGACGGTGACCTCCGTGGTGGCCTCGCGGGGGAAGCCCTGGGTGAGCACCCCGACGTCGGACGTGGTGCCGCCGATGTCCACGACCGCGCACGTGCTCAGCCCGGAGAGCACCGCGGCGCCGCGCATCGAGTTGGTCGGCCCCGACGCGAAGGTCGAGACCGGGTAGCGGCGCGCGTGGTCGAGGTCCATGAGCGTGCCGTCGTTCTGGCTGAGGAACAGCGGCGCGCTGATGCCCGCGCTCGAGACCGCCTCCGCCAGGCCGCGGGTGATGGCCTCGGCCAGCTCGCGCAGGCAGGCGTTGATGATCGTGGCGTTCTCACGCTCGAGCAGGCCGATCCGGCCGATCTCGCTGGAGAGGGAGATCGCCACGCCCTCGCCCAGGTACTCGCGCAGGACCTCGGCGGCGCGTTGCTCGAACTCGTCGCTGATGGGGGAGAACACCGAGGAGATCGCGACGGAGCGGATGTCGTGGGCGGCGATGTCGTCGCCGTGGCGGCGCAGCTCGTCGACGTCGAGCTCGGCGATGTGCCGGCCGTCGAACTCGTGGCCGCCGTGGGCGAGGTACCCGCGCCCCGAGATCGCGGTCACCAGGGGCTCGGGCCAGTCGACGAAGGGCGGCAGCGCCGCGGTGGCGGGCAGGCCGAGCCGCAGCGACGCCGTGGGCGCCAGGCGCCGGGCCTCGACGAGGGCGTTGATGAAGTGGGTGGTGCCGATCATCACCGCGGAGACGTCGGACGGGTCGAAGGGCCGGTCCGCCTGCAGGGCGGCCAGGGCCGCCACGATGCCGGAGGTCACGTCCGAGGTGGTCGGCGCCTTCACCCCGGCAGCCACCACGTCCCCGTCCATGAGGACGGCGTCGGTGTTCGTGCCGCCGACGTCGATGCCGATGCGCATCATCGCTCCACCTCCGTGCCCAGCCGGGACGTCCCTGCGGTCTCTGTGGTCGCCGGTGCGTCGTCGCCGACGTCCGCCGGCTGCTCCGACGCGTCGGTGCGGGTGGTGCCGATGCCGCGGATGAGCCCGAGGCGCCCGGCCACCGCGTAGAGGACGAACGCGGCCAGCACGGAGTTCACCGAGGGGAGGCCGACGGTGACGAAGTAACCGATGAGGGCTGACGCCAGCCAGATCACCAGCGTCGCCGGGACCCAGGTGGGTGCCGTGGGCGGCAGCGTCCCGGTGGCGCGTGAGCGCTCGAGCTCCCCGCGCCAGGTCTTCACCACGAAGTACTCCGCGACGAGGATGCCGGCGATCGGCGGGAAAGCCACGCCCAGGATGATGAGGAAGTCCGTGAACCGGCCGAGGATGCCGGCCGCGGCGAGGACGGAGCCGACCACGCCGAGCACGGCGGTGATGACGGCGCGGTTGATGCTGCGGCCGAACACCGTGTCGACGAAGTTCACGACCCCGAGACCGGAGCTGTAGAGGTTCCAGTCGTTGATCTTGAAGGTGCCGAGGATGATGACGAGCACGCCGATCCACCCCACGGACGACGTGACGATGTTCGTGATCTCCGCGGTGCCGACGGCGTGGGCCAGCAGCACCCCGGAGAGGCCGATGACGTACTCCCCGAGGGTGACGCCGACGAGGGTCTGCTTGATGACGTCGACGACGCTGCGGTTGTAGCGGGTCATGTCAGGGGTGATGACGGCGCCGACGATGAACCCGCCGGCCACGAGCGTGGTGCCGGCGATGAAGCCCAGCTCCGGACCCGGGGGCGCGGAGGAGACGAGCTCGCTGAGGCTGTGCTTGTTCAGCTCGGAGACCACCGCCCACCCGACCAGGACGAGGAAGGCCGGCACGGTGATGTTGGCGACCCACTGCATCGAGGAGAAGCCCCGCATCACCACCACGGTGACGACGAGGCCGAAGATCAGCGACCACGCCCATGCCGGGAGCACGGGCATGAGGGCGTGCAGCCCGTTCGCGGAGACCCCGGACTGGATGCCGAACCAGCCGATGAGGCTGGCGCCGATGGCCAGGCCGATCAGGGCCGACCCGGCGTGGCCGAATCCGCCCCAGCGGGAGACCAGCGAGGTGTTGAGCCCCTCGCGGACGCCGATGATGCCGATGAACACGCAGACGATCTCAAGGATGACCGCGCCGAGCGTCAGCGCCCAGAACGCGTTCCAGAACGACATCCCGAACCCCAGCGTCGCGCCGAGCAGGAACTGGCTGAGCGCCGAGACCTGCCCGAAGCGCTGCACGGCCACGGCGAACCAGTGGTAGCGCTCCGACCGCGGGACGCGGGACAGGGAGTAGTCGTCCACCACGAGGGTGGCGGTGGAGTCGGGCACGCTGACCTCCAGGGTGGGTGAACCTCGGAGGCTAGGGCGGCTCGTGGCCCGTGCCCATGGGCGAAGTGCTGGGTCGTCCTGGGATCGCCGTGCAGGGTGCTGGGGGTGGTGACGCTAAGATCATCATCCGTCGTTCAAGAGTGAGGGATGTTCTCCGGGCTCGCCTCGCGCCTGCCGACCCGACGGTTGATCAGCAGGGTGATGACCCAGAGCACCACGCCGAGGACCACCAGCGCCGCGGCGATCCGGTACTGGATGTAGTCCGCGGGGT
>JARIBR010000230.1 GCA_029258695.1 Quadrisphaera sp. | reverse complement strand
CGACCCGCACGCCCTCCCCGCTCGGCTCGACGAGCCCCAGGACGCGGCCCCCGGTCGGCAGGAAGCCCCGCGACGGGTCCTCGGCGTAGACCCGGGCCTCGACGGCGTGGCCGGTGAGCGCCACGTCGTCCTGGGTCAGCGCCAGCGGCTCGCCGGCGGCGATGCGCAGCTGGGCCTCCACAAGGTCGACGCCGGTGATCTCCTCGGTGACCGGGTGCTCCACCTGCAGGCGGGTGTTCATCTCCATGAAGAAGAACTCCTCCGGGGAGTCCCCAGGGACGATGAACTCCACGGTGCCCGCGCCGCGGTAGTCCACGCTGCGCGCGGTCTCGCACGCCGCGGCGCCGATGCGCGCGCGGGTGGCGGCGTCGAGCAGCGGCGAGGGTGCCTCCTCGACCACCTTCTGGTGGCGGCGCTGCAGGGTGCACTCGCGCTCGCCGAGGTGGATCACCGCGCCGTGGCCGTCGGCGAGGACCTGCACCTCGACGTGGCGGGGCGCGGCGACGTAGCGCTCGACGAAGAGGGTGTCGTCGCCGAAGCTGGCCGAGGCCTCGCGGCGGGCCGCGGCGAGCGCGTCCGGCACCTGCTCGGCGCCGGCCACGACGTGCATGCCCTTGCCGCCGCCTCCTGCCGACGGCTTGATCAGGGCCGGGTAGCCGACGTCCTCGATCGCGGCGGCCAGGGCGTCGTCGGACAGCCCCGGCTCCGCGAGGCCGGGCACGACGGGCACGCCGCGCGCGGTCACCGACGCCTTGGCCGCGATCTTGTCGCCCATCACGGCGATGGCGTCGGCGCCGGGGCCGACGAAGACCAGCCCGGCGTCGGCGCAGGCGCGGGCGAACCCCGCGTTCTCGGCGAGGAAGCCGTACCCGGGGTGGACGGCCTGCGCGCCGGCGGCCACCCCTGCGGCGACCACCTCGTCGCCGTCGAGGTAGGAGGCGATGCGCACCGCCGTGTCGGCGAGCGCCACGTGGCGCGCCCCGGCGTCGGCGTCGGTGTGGACGGCGACGGAGGAGATCCCGAGCCGGCGCAGGGTCGCGATGACGCGCACCGCGATCTCGCCGCGGTTGGCGACCAGGACGGAGCTGAACATGGTCCTCACATCCGGAAGACGCCGTAGGAGACGTCGGGCAGCGGTGCGCCGGCGCAGACGTCGAGGGCGAGGCCGACCACGGTGCGGGTGTCGGCGGGGTCGATGACGCCGTCGTCCCACAGCCGCGCCGTCGAGTAGTAAGGGCTGCCCTGGTCCTCGTACTGCTCGCGGATCGGGGCCTGGAACTCCTGCTCCTGCTCGGCGCTCCACTCCCGGCCGGACGCCTCGACCTGGTCGCGCCGCAGCGTCGAGAGCACCGAGGCGGCCTGCGGCCCGCCCATCACCGAGACCCGGGCGCCGGGCCACATGAACAGGAAGCGCGGGGAGTACGCGCGCCCGCTCATCGAGTAGTTCCCCGCCCCGAAGGAGCCGCCGATGACCACGGTGATCTTGGGGACTCGCGCGCAGGCGACGGCGGTGACCATCTTCGCGCCGTGCTTGGCGATGCCTCCGGCCTCGTAGGCGCGCCCGACCATGAAGCCGGTGATGTTCTGGAGGAAGACCAGGGGGATGCGCCGCTGGTCGCACAGCTCGACGAAGTGCGCGCCCTTCATCGCCGACTCGCTGAACAGCACGCCGTTGTTGGCCACGATGCCGACGGGGTGGCCGTGCAGGTGGGCGAAGCCGGTGACCAGCGTGGTGCCGTACCCGGCCTTGAACTCGTGGAACTCGCTGGCGTCGACGAGACGGGCGATGACCTCGCGCACGTCGTACGGCACGTTCAGGGCGGTGGGCACCACGCCGTAGACGCTCTCCGGCGCCAGCGCGGGCGGCACGCTCTCACGGCGCTCCCACGCCGGGTCCTCCGGCGGGGGCAGCGTCGACACGACGTCGCGCACGATGCCCAGGGCGTGGGCGTCGTCGTCGGCGAGGTGGTCGCTGACCCCGGACAGCGTGGTGTGCGTCACGCCTCCGCCGAGGTCCTCGGCGCTGACGACCTCGCCGGTCGCAGCCTTCACCAGGGGCGGTCCGCCGAGGAAGATCGTGCCCTGGTCACGCACGATGATCGTCTCGTCGCTCATCGCGGGGACGTAGGCGCCGCCGGCGGTGGAGGAGCCCATCACCGCGGCGACCTGGGCGATGCCCTGAGAGGACATCCGGGCCTGGTTGTAGAAGATCCGCCCGAAGTGCTCGCGGTCGGGGAACACCTCGTCCTGCATGGGCAGGTACGCGCCGCCGGAGTCCACGAGGTACAGGCACGGCAGGCGGTTCTCCGCGGCGATCTCCTGGGCCCGCAGGTGCTTCTTCACCGTCATCGGGTAGTAGGAGCCGCCCTTGACCGTCGCGTCGTTGCCCACCACCATGCACGGGCGGCCGTGCACGAGCCCGATGCCTGCGACCACCCCGGCCGACGGGCACTGGTCGTCGTACATGCCGTTCGCCGCCAGCGCCCCGATCTCGAGGAAGGGGCTGCCGCGGTCGAGCAGGGCGTCGACGCGCTCGCGCACGAGCATCTTGCCGCGGGCCACGTGCCGCTGGCGCGAGGACTCCGGACCCCCGAGCGCGGTGGCGGCGAGGCGTTCGCGCAGCTCGGCGACCAGCTCTGCCTGGGCGCCCGCGGCGGACTCGGTCTCCGGTGAGGCGGGGTTCACCGCCGACCTCAGGGCCTCCACGTGTCCTCCCTCAGCGGCCAGAGCGTCGTCGCTGGCCGATCTGGCGCGGACGCTATCAGCGTCGTGGCCACCCGGCGCGTGATCGGGCTCCGGGCCGCCGTCAGCCCGCCTGCTGCGCCAACCGCTGCCGGAGCAGCGGGACGATCCGGTAGGGGATGACCTCGCTGACGCCCAGGGCGGTCTCGACGCGCTCGACGCCGGGGCACCCCAGGATCGCCTCCTCGACGCGGAAGAGGTCGGCGCTGGAGGCGCACGCGACGCGCACGAGCAGGTCGGCCGAACCGGTGACGCCGTGGGCCTGGACGACCTCGGGGATCGCGCCGATCGCCGCGATGGCCTCGGAGAGCAGACGCTGGCGCACGTGGAGGGTGATGAACGCCGTCAGCGGGCACCCGGCGGCCTCGGGCGCGACGCACCGGTCGTAGGAGAGGAAGGCCTCGTCGCGCACCAGCGCGCTCAGGCGGGCGCGCACGGTGTTCCGGCTCAGGCCGAGGCGTTCGGCGATGGCGACGGCGCTGGCCCTCGGGGCGTCGACGAGCGTGAGGAGGAGCCGGAGGTCGACGGCGTCGAGGGCGCGCACCCTGGTGACGCTAGCAGCGGCCGCTCGGCGTCAACGCCCCCGCGGCTCGTGCAGGGTGCACCATCGGTGTGTCATCTCTTGCGCGCATCGACCGGACGAGCGTACCGTCGGTGAGCACTCGACGACGCAGTCGTGGCGCCAGCCTCCTTCCAGGACCGGGGGGACGTCAGGCGCCAGGGGTGCACCAACGGAGGCAGACGGCGATGTCGCACTCAGTGATCGAAGCTCCACCGGACGCGATGCCCCCCGTGGCGCGCCGGCTCACCGACGACGGTCCCCTGGGCGACCTCGCCCCGGAGCCCGAGGACACGGTGCGGTTGATCGACCCCGCCGGCGCGCGCGCCGGCAGCTCGCCCTACGAGGCCCGGGTGAGCGACGTCGACGACGAGGCCCTGGTGGGGCTGTGGGAGGACATGAGCGCGGTGCGCCGCATCGACGCCACGGCCACGCTCCTGCAGCGTCAGGGCCAGCTCGCGCTCTGGCCGCCGCTGCTGGGCCAGGAGGCGGCCCAGATCGGCTCTGCCCGGGCGCTGGCGATCGGCGACTTCGCGTTCACCAGCTACCGCGAGCACGCGGTGGCCCACTGCCGCGGGGTGCCCGTCCTCGACCTGCTGCGCGTGTGGCGCGGCGTGGGCGCCAGCGGCTGGGACCCCCACGCGTACGGCATGGCCACCCCCCAGGTGATCATCGGCGCGCAGACGCTGCACGCGGTCGGCTACGCCATGGGCGTCTCGTTCGACGGCGGCCACGACGTGGCGATCAGCTACTTCGGTGACGGCGCGACCAGCGAGGGTGACGTCTCCGAGGCCATGGTCTTCGCCGCCACCTACACCGCGCCGGCGGTGTTCTTCTGCCAGAACAACCAGTGGGCGATCTCCGAGCCGGTCGCGCTGCAGACCCACACCAGCCTGGCCGGCCGGGCCAGAGGGTTCGGCATCCCGGCGGTCACCGTCGACGGCAACGACGTGCTCGCCGTGCTCGCCGTCACCCGCGAGGCGCTCGCCCGGGCCCGCGACGGCGGCGGACCCACCTTCATCGAGGCGCTGACCTACCGCATGGGACCGCACACCACCGCGGACGACCCCACGCGGTACCGACAGCCCGCCGAGCTGGAGGCCTGGGCGAAGCGCGACCCGATCGCCCGGCTCGAGGCCTACCTCGACGCCCGCGGTGCGCTGGGCGACGAGGTGCGCGCCGGCGTCGCCGAGCGGGTCGCCGCCCTCGACGCGCAGATGCGGGACGGCGTCACCACCCTGGCCGACCCCGATCCCCTGGCAGCCTTCGACCACGTCTACGCGGAGCCCCACGCGGTGATGGACGCCCAGCGGGCCCAGCACGCCCGGTACCTCGAGGCGTTCGCCGACCACGAGGCCACCGCCGCCACCGACCAGCAGGGAGCCGGGCGATGAGCGCCATGACGATGGGCGCAGCCATCACCGCCGGCCTGCGCGAATGCATGGAGGACGACCAGAAGGTCGTCGTCATGGGCGAGGACGTCGGGGCGCTGGGCGGGGTCTACCGCATCACCGACGGGCTCCAGCGCGACTTCGGCGCCCGGCGCGTGCTGGACACCCCGCTGGCGGAGTCCGGGATCATCGGCACCGCCGTCGGGATGGCCTACCGCGGGTACCGGCCGGTGTGCGAGATCCAGTTCGACGGGTTCATCTACCCCGCGTTCGACCAGATCGTCAGCCAGGTCGCGCGCCGGCACGCGCGCACCGCGGGCGCCGTGAAGGTGCCGCTGACCATCCGGGTACCGGTCGGCGGCGGCATCGGCGCCGCCGAGCACCACTCCGACTCCCCCGAGTCCTACTTCGCGCACACCCCCGGGCTGCGGGTCATGAGCGTGTCGAACCCCCAGGACGCCTACGACGGCATCCGCGAGGCGGTGCGCTCCGACGACCCGGTGCTGTTCTTCGAGCCCAAGCGCCGCTACCACCAGCGCGGCGACGTGGTCACCGGCGCCGACGACCCCGCCGCGGCCGACGCCGGCTCCGTCATGACCAGCGCCGCGGTGGTCCGGCCGGGCACCGACGTCACGGTCGTCACCTTCGGCGGGCTCGTGGCCGTCGCCCTGGCGGCCGCCGAGGCCGCGCAGGCCGAGGGCGTCTCCCTCGAGGTGATCGACCTCCGCTCGCTCTCACCGGTCGACTGGCCGACGCTCGTCGCCTCCGTGCGCCGCACCGGCCGGGTCGTGGTCACGCACGAGTCCCCGGGCAGCCACGGCATCGGCGCCGAGGTCGCGGCCGGGCTGACCGAGCGGTGCTTCTCCGTGCTCGAGCACTCCCCGGTGCGCGTCACCGGCTTCGACACCCCGTACCCACCGGCCAAGGCCGAGAAGCACCACCTGCCCGACCTCGACCGGGTCCTCGACGGCGTGGACCACGCGCTCGGGCGCCCGTCCAGCTACGAGCGGGAGGGCTGAGCCGTGCTGCGCGACTTCCTGCTGCCGGACCTCGGCGAGGGCCTGACGGAGTCGGAGATCGTCTCCTGGCACGTCGTCGAGGGCGAGAGCGTCACCCGCGACCAGGCCATCGCCGAGGTCGAGACGGCCAAGGCCGTCGTCGAGCTGCCAGCGCCGTTCACCGGGGTGATCGAGCGCCTGCACGTCGAGGCCGGCACCGTCGTCGACGTCGGCACGACGATCGTCTCCTTCCGGACGGACGAGGACGAGGACGGCGGCGGTGCCGCGCCCACGAGCGCGTCGGAGGGTCTCGCGTCGGCGGACCGGGAGCGCGGCGAGGAGAGCGAGGACGAGGAGGCCGCGCCGCCGAACCTCGTCGGCTACGGCGCCACCGCCACCACGCGCGGGGCCCCGACCCGCCGGGCCCGTCGGTTCGCGGAGCAGAGCCCGGCCGGAGTCGAGGCGTCCGGCGGGTCGGCCGGGCAGAGCGAGCAGTCCCAGCCGGTCCATCCGTCGTCGGCCCAGCCGGCCGAGCCGGCCCCGCCCGGGCAGAGCGAGAGGACGCCGCCGCCGCAGGGGCTGCGCACCGCACCGCCGGTGCGCTCCACACCGCCGGTGCGCGCCCTCGCGCAGCGCCTCGGCGTGGTGATCGACGACCTCGAGGGCAGCGGCGAGGACGGCCGGGTCACCCGTGACGACGTGGAGGCGGCCGGCCGGGCGAGCGAGCAGGCGGCGTCGGCACCGCCCGTCGAGGGTGCCCGCAGCGGCGGCGGCAGCGGCGCTGACAGCGACGGCAGCGCTGACAGCCCCGACAGCACCGGCAGCCCCGGTAGCACCGACGACGAACGCGTCCCCGTCCGCGGGGTCCAGAAGCACATGGCCCGCGCCATGACCGACGCGGCGGCGACCCCCCAGGTCACCGTCTTCCTCACCGTCGACGTCACCGCCACGACCGCGCTGCTCGAGCAGCTGCGCGGCCGGCGCGAGCACGCCGAGGGGCGCCTGACGTTCCTCGCCGCGGTGGCCCGGGCGCTGTGCCTCGCGGTGCGCCGCCACCGCGAGGTCAACGCCCGCTGGGACGGCGACGCGATCGTGCGCCCCTCCCGCGTCGACCTCGGCATCGCCGCGGCCACCCCGCGGGGCCTCGTCGTGCCGTTCCTGGCCGACGTCGGCGACGCGAGCCTGGTCGAGCTGGCCACCGGCATCTCCGAGCTCGCCACCACCGCGCGCGCCGGCAAGACCGCCCCGTCAGCGCTGGAGGGCGGCACCATCACCCTCAGCAACGTCGGCGTCTTCGGCGTCGACGCCGGCACCCCGATCCTCCACCGTGGGCAGGCGGCGATCCTCGCCGTCGGGGCGGTGAGGCGGCGCCCGTGGGAGCACGAGGGCGAGGTCGCCCTGCGCGACGTCGTCACCCTCAGCCTGTCCATCGACCACCGCGTGCTCGACGGCGAGCAGGGAGCACGCTTCCTCGCCGCCGTCGGCGACACCCTCCGCGACCCCGTGACCGCCTTCGTCGGCTGAGCCTGCCCGACGCGGGCACGACGCCGACAGACCGATCCATCCTTCGTCCTCAGGAGCACCCCATGGCCATCTCCACCCCTGAAGCCCCTGCGAGCGCCGAGCACGCCGACGTGGCGCCTCCGGCGCCCTCGGGCGCCTCGTCGCCGAACGGTTTCGAGCTGCCCGCGTTCCACCGTGACCTCGTCGAGCAGGTGCGCACCTTCGCCGACGAGGTGGTGGCGCCCGCCGCCTACGAGTACGACACCAAGCGCGAGCTGCCCTACGACATCCTCGCCAGCATGGGCGAGATGGGGCTCTTCGGGCTCCCCGTGCCGCAGGAGTACGGCGGGAGCGGACGCGACTACCTGGCGCTGTGCCTGGCCGTCGAGCAGCTGGCGCGCGCCGACCAGTCCATCGCCGTCACCCTCGAGGCCGGCGTGGGCCTGGGCATGGTCCCGATCCTGCGCTTCGGCACCGAGGAGCAGAAGCGGCGGTGGCTCCCCGAGCTGGCCTCGGGGCAGGCGCTGGCCGGTTTCGGCCTCACCGAGGCCGACGCCGGCTCCGACGCCGGGGGGACCAAGACCACCGCGGAGCTCGTCGACGGCCAGTGGGTCATCAACGGCTCCAAGCAGTACATCACCAACTCCGGCTCGAAGATCACGACGCTGATCACCGTCACGGCCGTCACCGGGCAGTCGACCCGTCCCGACGGCTCGGTGAAGAAGGAGCTGAGCACCATCCTCGTGCCGTCGGGCACGCCGGGCCTGACCGTCCTGCCGCCCTACGACAAGGTCGGCTGGCACACCTCCGACACCCACCCCCTGGTGCTCGAGGACGTGCGGGTGCCCGAGGCCAACCTGCTCGGGGAGCGCGGTCGCGGCTTCGCGAACTTCCTCACCGTGCTCGACGAGGGCCGGGTGGCCTTCGCGGCGCTGTGCGCCGGCGCTGCCCAGGGCTGCCTGGAGGAGGCGACGCGGTACGCGAAGGAACGCGTGGTCTTCGGCCGGCCGATCGGGGAGAACCAGTCCATCGCCTTCAAGCTGGCCCGGATGAAGGCGCGCGTGCACACCGCACGGCTCGCCTATCTCGACGCCGCCGTGAAGGTCGACCGCGGTCACCCCTTCAAGACGGAAGCCTCCATCGCGAAGATGGTGGGCAGCGAGGCGGCGATGGACAACGCCCGCGACGCCGCGCAGATCCTCGGGGGCACCGGGTACATGAACGAGTCCCCCGTGGGGCGCCACTACCGCGACTCGAAGG
>JARIBR010000227.1 GCA_029258695.1 Quadrisphaera sp. | reverse complement strand
CGTCGACAAGATCATCAACACCGAGGAGATCGTCGTCAAGGGCGTCTCCGCCCAGCTGAAGGCCGTGGGGCTGTACTCCGGGGCGACCATCCTCGGGGACGGCGCGGTCGCGCTCATCCTCGACGTCCAGGCCCTGGCGCGGCGCGCGATGCGCTCCGAGACGGTGGAGCGGGCCCTGTCGGAGTCCGACGCGGTGCTCACCGGTCCGCCGCGCCGCGCCGACCAGGTCCTCGTGTGCGACGTGGGCGGCGGCCGGCGCGCCGCGATCCCCCTGCCGCTGGTCACCCGCCTGGAGCGGCTGCCCGCCGCCAGCGTGGAGAACGTCGGCCACCGCGAGGTGGTGCAGTACCGCGGCGCGATCCTGCCGCTGGTCCGGGCCAGCGAGCACCTCGGCACGGCGCACCTCGGGGCGACGGACGGCGGGCGGGCCACGGACGACCTCGAGGTGGTCGTGTTCAGCGAGCACGGCCGCTCCGTCGCCCTCGTGGTCTCGGAGGTGCTCGACGTCGTCGACGCCGCGGCCGCGACCGCCTCGGACGTCATCGACCAGGGCCTGCTGGGCTCGATGGTCGTCGACGACCGGGTCACCGAGCTGCTCGACGTGCGCTCGGCCGTCATGGCCGCCGACCCGCACTTCTACGACACCGAGGACGCCCAGGACCCCGCGGAGCTCGCGGACCTCGCGGAGCGCACCCGCGACTCCTCCGCCGCCCTCGCCGACGCCATCACGGGAGCACGCGCATGACCACGACCACGACCCGGCCCACCACCACCACCGCTACCGGGCGCCGCCCCACGCAGCAGTTCACGACGTTCTGGCTCGCGGGGAACCTCTACGGCATCGAGGTGGAGCACGTCCAGGAGGTCCTGAAGTCCCAGGAGCTCACCCGCGTGCCCCAGGCCCCGGCCGCCGTCGAAGGGCTGCTGAACCTGCGCGGGCAGGTGGTGACCGCGATCGAGATGCGCACCCGCCTCGGCCTGGGTGCGCGGGGCGCGGACGAGAAGGCCATCCTCGTGGTGGTGCGGCTGCGCGGCGAGGTCGTCAGCCTGCTCGTCGACGCCATCGGTGACGTCGCCGACGTCGCCGAGGACTCCTTCGAGGTCCCCCCGGACACCCTCGACGGGGCGGTGCGCGACCTCATCCGGGGCGCCTACAAGCTCGAGGGGCGGCTGCTCCTGGTGCTCGACGTCAACCGCGCCGTCGACGTGTGATCCCCGGCGCCGCAGCGCCCACGAGGGAAGATCGGTCCTCGCGCGGTCGTTGAGCGTGGTGTCCCACGGGGCCAGCACGTCATGGCTGGTCCTGCTCCCAGATGCCGAGGAGGCCGCCGTGCTCGACCCGCACGAGCTGTACGAGGTGCTCGAGACCGGGCAGAGCACGCCCGAGCCGACGGTCGCCGTCCCCGGCGGCGCCAGCGACCCGGTGACCCTGGACGATCCCGCGTTCGCGCCGCTGGTGATGGTCCACGCGCTCTCCGGCTTCGTCGACGCCGGGTCCGCGGCGTCCCTGGCCGTGAACCACCTGCTGGCCGAGCTGAGCAACCGCGTGGTGGCGCGCTTCGACGTCGACCAGCTCTACGACTACCGCGCCCGTCGCCCCCGCATGACGTTCGAGGGGGACCGGTTCACCGCCGTCGACCTCCCCGAGCTCGTGCTGCACGAGCTGCGGGACACCGCCGACCGTCGCTTCCTGCTGCTGACCGGCCCCGAGCCGGACGTGCAGGGGCAGCGCTTCGCGGTGGCGGTCGAGCAGCTCGTCGAGCGCTTCGGCGTCGACCTCGCCGTCGGCCTGCAGGGCGTGCCGTGGGCGGCGCCGCACACGCGCCCCGTGGGCATGACCGCCCACGCCTCGGACCGGATGCTCATCTCCGGGCGCCCGCGCTGGTTCGGGCAGATCGAGGTCCCCGGGCACGCCGGGTCCTACCTGGAGCTGCACCTGGACCGTGCGGGGATGTCGTCGATGGGCTTCTCGGTGCACGTGCCGCACTACCTCTCGCAGTCCGAGTTCCCCTCGGCGGCGGTGACGCTGCTGACGGCGGTGGGCGAGGCCACCGGCCTGGCGCTGCCCCTGGACGGGCTGTCCGACGCGGCGCAGTCCGTGCTCGTCGACGTGGACGAGCAGGTGGCGGCCTCGGCGGAGATGTCGGCGGCCGTGGAGTCCCTGGAGCGCCAGTACGACGCCGTGACCGCGGGGCGCGGGCTCCTCGCCCCCGGGGAGGACGGCGCGATGCCGCTGCTGCCCGAGGACGAGATGGCCAGCGGCGACGAGCTCGCCGCCGAGCTGGAGCGCTACCTGCGCGCCGAGGACGGCTGATCGCGCCGGCGGGCCCTCCTCCCGGCGCGGGGATCACCGGCTGGGAGGGCTGCGCGCTGGTCGTGCCGGCCGGTGGCTCCTCGCGGCGGATGGGCACCGACAAGCTGGCGCTGGCGCTGGGCGCCTCGACGGTCCTCGGTGAGCTCCTGGCCCGGGTGCCGGCGTCCGTGCCCGTCGTGGTCGTCGGTCCCGAGCGCGCCGCTCTCGCCCGCCGCGGCGTGCTGGTCACCCGTGAGGACCCGCCCGGCGGCGGGCCCGTCGCGGCCGTGGCGGCGGGGCTGCGGGCGCTGGCGGAGGCCGGCCCGCTGCCCGCCGGCGCGCAGGAGGAGACCCCCGACGTGGTCGTCGTGTGCGCGGGCGACGCACCGTGGTCGCCGGGCGCCGTGCCGGCCGTCGTCGCTGCGCTGCGCGCTGCACCCCCCGCTGCCCGGTGCGCCGTGGCGCTCGACACCGACGGGCAGCGCCAGGTGCTGCTCGCCGCGCACCGCCGGGAGCGCCTCGTCGAGCACCTCGGGGCCGCCGACGGCGGGCTCGCCGGGCGGTCCGCCCGGTGGCTCGTGGGGCCCGACGCCGTCGAGGTCCCGGTGCCGGAGCCCCTGCTGGCCGACGTGGACACCCCCGAGCAGCTGCACGCCGCTCGCC
>JARIBR010000223.1 GCA_029258695.1 Quadrisphaera sp. | reverse complement strand
GACGCAGGTCGGCGGATCCGGTCCCGGGCCCTACGGTGCTCCAGCAGCATCCCACCGACGACGCCCAGGGAGAGCCCGTGAGCAGGAGGAACGGTCGTCAGCGGACGGCGGATCGCGGGCAGGGACGAGCCCGCCCGGTGCCGGCGCAGGTCTGGCCCCTCGTCCACGCGGAGCGCCGCGCGCTGATCGCCGACCTCGAGGGCGTCGACGAGCACGACTGGGCCTTGCCGTCGGCGTGCGAGGGGTGGAGCGTCGGGGACGTCGCCGCCCACCTCGTCGACAGCGCACGGACGACCCGTCGCGGCTTCGTGCTCGGGCTCGTCCGCGCGCGGTTCGACTTCGACGGCGCCACCGCCGACGGCGTCCGTCGCGAGGGTGGTCGATCACCGCAGCAGCTCCTCCAGCGTCTGCGGGAGGTCGCGGACCGCACGTCCACGCCTCCGGCGCCGCTGGGCAGCCGTCTCGTCGAGGAGGTGGTCCACGGCGAGGACGTCCGTCGGCCGCTGGGCATCACCCGCCGCTACCCGGTGCAGGCGCTGACGTGGGCGCTCCAGGCGCAGGCCGCCGCGCCCGCCTCCTTCGGCGGGGCCAAGGAGCTGCTCACCCGGCTGCGGCTCGACGCCGACGACGCGCCGGTCTCTCTCGGGGCGGGGCCGACCGTCACCGGCCCGCTGCTCTCCCTGCTCCTCGCGGCGACCGGGCGGCGGGCGGCGCTGGGCGAGCTCGCCGGGGAGGGGCTGGACACCCTGACGGAGTGGCTGTCGCGATGAGAGGGTGACCTCTCATCCCCAGGAGGTCCACCTCGGGGTCGACGAGCCCTTCGCCCCCGCCCGCAAGGCTCACCCGGCGTTCCTCCTCGCTTCGCTGGTCGATCTCGAGGAGCGCGCCGAGGCGATCGCTGCCGCCGGCTTCGAGGTCTCCTGGGCCGAGCGCGAGACGCTGGAGGGGTTCGTCCGCTTCCACTGCCGCGACGGGTCCGGCAACCGCGTGGAGGTCCTCACCGCTGCGGGGTGACCGACCTTCGACCGTCCGACGTCCCTGCCACCCTCGCGCGATGACGACGCCACCGCTGGACACCGGTCTGCGCGAGATGCCCGCGGTCTACGCCGCCGACGAGCACGCGACGCTGACGGGGTTGCTGGAGTGGTATCGACAGGGCGTGGCGCTCAAGGTCGAGGGCATGGACCAGGTGGCGGCGGCGACCAGCCCGCTGGGCAGCGGGACGACCGCCGCCGGGGTGGTCAAGCACCTGGCCCTCGTGGAGGACTCGTGGTTCACCGACCGCCTCGCTGGGCGCGGCCTGCCGGAGCCGTGGGCCAGCGCGCCGTTCGAGGAGGACCCGGACTGGGAGTTCCACTCGGCCGCTGAGGAGCCGTTGGCGGACTCGCTCGACCTCTACCGCGTCGCGTGCCGGCGTTCCCGGGCGGTGGCGGATGAGCTGGACCTGGACCGCAGCGCGCTCGACGAGCGGGGTCGGCGGATCACGCTGCGCTTCGTGCTCGTGCACCTGCTGGAGGAGACGGCTCGCCACCTCGGTCACCTGGACGTGCTGCGCGAGCTCGCCGACGGGCGCACGGGCGAGTAGGCGACGCACCGCGTCGTCGCCACCAAGTGAGCCTCCGGGACCCGTGGCCACCCGCGTCCGGTCGTCGAGGAGCCCCGACGACGGGATCGGCTCCTCGGGGCCGGCTAGAGCCCGTCGGCGATGGCGCGCAGCGCCGTGAGGTGCTGGGTGAAGGCCGCTCGGCCGTCGGCGGTGAGCGACAGCCAGGTTCGCGGCCGCTTGCCGACGTAGCCCTTGCGGATCTTGACGTAGCCGACGGTCTCCAGCTGGGCGGCGTGGCGCGAGAGCGTGGAGTCCGTGACCTCGATGTGGTCGCGGACGTGGGCGAACTCTGCCTCGTCGACCTGCGCGAGGGCGGCGACCAGGCTCAGGCGTACCGGGGAGGCGATCGCGTCGTCCAGGTGGTGGCGGGCGTGACGGCCCTCGAGGGTGCTCATCGCCGGCGCACGGCGATCACGGCCGCGGCGAGAAGGGCCGGCACCGCGGCGACGGCCGCCCCGCTCAGGGCCATCGCCCACGTCACCGGGGAGGTCTGGGCGGCGAGGTTGAGCCACGGCAGCACGGCGACCAGGCCCAGGACGAACGAGGTGATGATCCCGACCCGAGAGATCGTCTTCGAGCGGCGCGGGACCGTGCGCGCGGCGCGCTCGACCCACCATCCCTGCCCGAGGATGAGCGCGAAGAACGCGACGCTCAGCACGACGTTCCCCGCGCCGGAGACGATCGTCTGCGCGGTGGCGTAGACCGCGATGGTCATTCCCACGATCGCGGTGCCCGCCGCGTGGACACGTCGGTCGTGGGCGGAGGTCAGCGACCGGCCCTGGGCGGTGGCCAGCTGCGCGCGGGCCTGCTGCGCGGTGGGTTGGGGGTGGGTGGTGTCCATCGCGACCTCCTGGTCCATCGGTGCGAGGGCACCATGACATCACTGACTTGTGGCATACGCAAGTAATTTCACTAGGCGGAGTGCCCGCATCGCGCGAGCACGACGGCGATCGGGTGGAGCCGTCGGGACACCTCCGTAGCGTTCATGGCCCGCTGGTCGCGACCAGGTCGGCGCTGGTGGACGATCCACGCGCCGCTCACCGCGCGCGGCGGGTGACGTCGACCGTGCGCCGATCCGTGGTGAGGCCTCTGCTCGCCCCGATCGCAGATCGCCGTGGCCCACCGCTCGTGGGTACGGACATGCCAGCCTGGAGCGCATGGGCAGCGATGAGATCACCGACTGCCGCTGCCCGCGCCGACGGGGCGGCGAGGAGGCGTGGTCCTCGCGACGGTGCGCGACCCACGGCTGGTCACGTTTTGTCGAGGCGGCACGCTGACCGACGAGGATCACCGGCTCCTGGCGCTGTGGGCAGCGACCTGCGCCGAGCACGTTCTTCCCCTGCTCGAGACCGAGCGGCCCGACGACCCCCGACCCCGGGAAGCGATCGAGGCGGTCCGGGCGTGGACGCGCGGCGGGACGAGGACGTGGGACTCCCGCTCGGCCGGCGGCCACGCGATGGCTGCCGCCAGGGACCTGCGCGGGCCCGCCCGTCACGCGGCCCACGCCGCCGGGCAGGCCGGTGCCGTCGCCCACGTGGCGGCCCACGACCTGGGCGCTGCGGCCTGCGCCATCCGCGCCGTTCAGGCGGCCGCTCCCGTGGGCGAGGGTGGGGCGGCCGGCCGCCACGAGTGCCGCTGGCAGCGCGAGCAGCTCCGCGAGCTGGTCCTGGACGACCAGCGGGCGCGCAATGCGATCTGCTGGTCGGTCTTCGGGTGACGACGCACCCAGAGCATCCACGACGAGGAGAGCCCATGAGCGGGTCCGACCACGAAGGAGAGCCCCCTGGGGCACGTGACCCGCGCCTGGTCGCTCGGCCGCGAGGAGGCTCTCCGGAGGAGCGAACCCACCGCCACCTGGTGGTGTGGGCGGCGGCGTGCGCCGAGCCGCTGGTTACGCCGCGGCCACCGCCCACATGGCCGATCACCAGCTCGCGGCCGCCGCCTACGGGCTGCGCGCGGTTGCCGCGGCCACCGGTGACCCTGCCGCCGTCGAGCGCGAACGCCGCTGGCAGGTCGACCACGTGCCCGACGACGTCCGGGACCTGGTGCTGGACGACATGGGCCGACGCGCGTGGAAGTTCGGCGAGGTCTTCGATCGCTGACGGTCCTCCAGGCGCCCCCCTGTGCCGCACCCACCCACGAGAGGTCGAGCGGCTCGCAGCGGTGCCCGCGCGGCCGCGGCCAGGTCACCCCCTGATCGGGAGACGGTGCAGGCCCGGCCGGTGCTGGGCAGGAGGCCCGGGTTGAAGGAGGCGACGCCGGTGCCAGCGGGCAGGCGACGGGCGAAGGCATGCACGAGGCAGACCACGGCGAGCTTGCTCGTGGAGTACGCCGTGCGTCCCGACGTGGTGGGGCTTGTGGTGATGACCATCCGGGAGCCGTCGCCCAGGTGCTCCTGGAGAGCCTGGACCAGGACGAAGCTCGCCAGGACGGTGACGGCGAAGGTCATCTCGACGCCGTCGGTGCTGGTTCGCGTCGCGTCGGTGAGCTGCAGGCCGGCGTTGCCGACGACGGCGGTCAGCGGGGGGAGGACGCCACGCTGGAGCTGCTCACCGATGGCGGCGGCGGCCCGGGTCGAACCCACCGAGGAGAGCTCGGCGGTGGTCACGCTGACGTGGGCGTTGCTGCTGGCTCGACGCAGGTCGGCTGCGAGGTGCTCACCGACGGAGCGCGCGAGCACCGCGAGGTGCAGCGCGAGATCCTCGCGCAGCATCCGTACGGCGCCCACGCGCCCGTGAACCGCGTCATCGTGCTGGGCCGCGGTGGTGCGGGCAAGTCCACGCTGGCAGTGGCTCTCGGGCAGCGCACGGGGCTGCCGGTGGTCGAGCTGGACGCGCACCTCTGGTCGCCGCGCCTCGAGCCGCTGACGGCGCAGGAGTGGTCGCTCGTGCAGGACCTCTCGCTGGTGCGCTGCGTCTGGCGAGCGCTGCGCCGCTCCCGGGAACGTGTCGACGTCTGGTGGTAGGTGATCACCTGGCGCCGCCGCAGCCGTCCTGCCGTGCTGCGCGCGATCGCCGTGCGCGCCCCGCACGCCGAGGTCCACGTCCTGCGCAGCCCACGACACGTCCGCACCTTCCGGACTGGGTCTCGCGGTGGTCCTGCGGATCGCGAGGTCACGGCCGACGACGTGTGACGACGTCCAGGGTGGCCGAGGTGGTGGTGCTCTCGAGATGGATGCTCGATGCCACCGAGGTCCTGGACTTTTCGATCGACAACACCATCGGCCTCTCCTCGGCATACCGCTCCCTCGCCGACGACGGCCGCCACCGCGCTGCGCCACGCCACACCCGCCGCCGGACCGGCGCGATGACCGCCGCTGCCCTGGTCGTCCTCCACGTCGAACAGCACCACACCGCACAATCCGACGTCGCTCGCGCGCCGCTCCTGAGAAGAGTTCGATGGGCACGAGCCATCATGAACGGTGGGTACCCTCGTCGTCCCGATACCGCATCCTTCTTGCCTGAACTTGACGGACGCGCCGTCGGAGCGTGCGCTGGACCATGACGGGATAGGCGTGGAACACCACGGCGAAAACGAGCAACCAGCACGCCAAGCCGATCCTGTCGAGGACGAAGGCCACGGTCACGAGCGCGAAGGTCCCCAGAAGTAGGAGGACATGAGCCGCTTCGGAGCGCTGGGTACCTCGCTCCAGCACCGCGAGACCAGCTCTCGTCCCGTCGAAACCGCGATCCGCTTCAATCGCTCGATTCCACCCCGTCAGGGACAGCACGTCGTTGTACAATACCGCTCCGATGTACCTGTACCGACGCACTTCCGCTGAGCGTACGTGCCACCAGGCCTCGGGGAACAACCGCTCGGGTGATGTCACCGTGATGGCAACCCAGGCCGTCACGAAAAGTTGAACCACAAGAGCAAGCAGCCAATCGACGTAGACCACCGTCCAAGCGACAACAATGACGGTGGCGGCAAAGATCGTCGTGCCGAGCTGCCGGAGAAGCACCCGCGGTACTGTAGCCGACCCTTTCCGGTTCTCACGCGGCCTCGACCGGTCCTCGACCAGCGCGGTGTCCTCGCGGGGGCCTCGACGTGCTGACCGGGGGCGGGTCCGTGCCAGGGCCCAGGCTGCCCGTCCGGGCCGGGCAACCCGGCCGTCTTCGGTGGCACGCCGGAGCGGTTGCGCCCGGGGTCGGTGTCCAGCACGCACCAGACGAACAGCAGGATCGTGCCCAGGACGGTGACGAAGCCCCACAGGAACTACCACGCGAACTTGTCGGTGTCGTGGAGACGACGGACGGTGAACGTCAGGCTCAGCAGCATGAGAACCAGGCTGGTCACCGCCGAGAGAGGCCCGGGTCCTTCGGGGAGATCGACGGGGTTTCCGGCGATGGCCCTGTCGAGTGCGCCGGCTGCCACGAGGACCAGGAACACCTGCCACCACCAGTACTCCGAGCGCCGGGCGCGCCCGGCGCTGCGCGCGTACTGCCCGATGACGCTGTTGGCGGCAGCGGTGAAGCCCGTGGTCACCCTGCCAGCAGCTCGCGGACCCTCGGCGCGACGACGGACCCGTACAGCCGGACGTGCTCGAGGCGGTCCGCGGCCGGCTGCGGACCCGAGGTGTAGATCATGTCGAAGCGGCCGACGTCGAGCGAGGTGATGGTGGCGGCGATCTTCTGCGCCACGGTCTCGGGGGAGCCGACGTGCAGCGCCCCGTGCTCGATCTCGTCCTCGTACTGCGCGCGCGTGACCGGCGGCCACCCCCGCGTCGCACCGATGCGGTCCCGCTGCAGCCGGTGGTACGGCCAGTAGGCCTCGCGAGCCTTCTCGTCGGTCTCGGCGACGAAGCCGGGGGAGTGGACGCCCACCGGGTGGGTCGTCGTCCCCAGCTCGGCGCTCGCGCGCCGGTAGAGGTCCACGTACGGCGCGAAACGGGCCGGTGGCCCCCCGATGATCGCCAGCATCATCGGCAGGCCGTGCCGGGCCGTCCGGACGACCGACTCCGGCGAGCCGCCGACCCCGACCCACGCCGGGAGCCTCCCGGACTCCGTCTTGGGGAAGACGTCGGCGCCCGCCAGCGGCGCTCGCACGGTGCCCTCCCAGGTGACCGGGGACTCGTCCAACAGCTTCACGAACAGGTCGAGCTTCTCCTCGAAGAGCTCCTCGTAGTTCCGCAGGGAGTACCCGAAGAGCGGGAAGGACTCGGTGAACGAGCCCCGGCCCACGATGATCTCGGCCCGCCCCGAGGACACGGCGTCCACGGTGGCGAACCGCTGGATCACCCGCACCGGGTCGTCCGAGCTGAGCACGGTGACCCCGGAGGAGAGGCGGATGCGCGAGGTCCTCGCGGCGATCGCGGCGAGGACGGTCTCGGGCGTGGAGATGGAGTACTCCGGCCGGTGGTGCTCTCCGAGGGCGATGACGTCGACGCCCAGGCGGTCGGCGAGCACGGCCTCGTCCACGACCTGCCGGATGGCCGCGGCGTCGGAGAGGAGCTCACCATCGGCCCCGGTCGGCACATCACCGAACGTGTCCAGACCGATCACGACGTCGGACATGCTCATCGTCCCCTCTCGAAGTGGTCGTCATGGCAGGCCCTGCCTGCCGAACCCCCGGGACAACCGGGACGGCCCCCGACTTCTTCCGCGCGGCGAGCCGGCGCTCAGGTCGCCAGCCGCTGGACCCGACGGCGCAGCGCCGTGGTCTGCACCCGCGCGGCCAGCAGGGGCAGCAGCGCGATGAGCACGGGCGGCACCGGGACGAGCTCCGGGTCCACCCACCCCTGACGCAGCCCCACGAAGCGCACCAGCACGCCGGCGGCGAGCACGGCCAGGAGCAGCGTGATGCGGTACCCGTGCTTCAACGAGCCCAGGAAGGACGACCTCGAGGTGGCCGTCGAGGCGTGGTGGTAGAGCGAGACGTACAGCAGGGGCAGCGTGATGCCGAGGAACCCCACCACCGGGGACCACGTGGCCGGCACGATGACCACCAGCGCGCTGAGCAGCACGAGGATGCCGGCCGCGCGCGTCAGCACCGAGCCGGCGACGAGGACGAGCCCCTCCGCGCCGCGGGCCGCGGTCCGGTCCACGTGCAGCTCGCGGGCGAAGCGGTCGGCCCCGCGCGCGAGGTCCCACGGTGAGAGCGGGGTCATCGCGGCGTCACCGGGGTCATGCACCCATGGTGGCAGGAGCGGGAACACCCCTCACCGCAGCCGCGAGCCCCAGGGCTGGGGCGCACCGCGTCGAGACCACCCGTCGGCCAGAGGGCCGCAGCCGATCGTGATCCGCCGCGGCCCTCTGGATCCAGGCTCAGGTGCCCGAGGTGCCGGGCCAGCGGAAGCCGCTGATCTTCTGGGGGTCCTCGCCGTGGGTGTACGCGTGGGCGCGGGCCTTGAGCCGGTGGTCCGCCATCTCCTGGCGCAGCCCTGCGTGGCGCACCGCCAGTCCGGGGACCCGGTCGATGACGTCCATCACGAGGCGGAACCGGTCGAGGTCGTTGAGGGAGACCATGTCGAACGGGGTGGTGGTCGTGCCCTCCTCGATGAACCCGCGCACGTGGAAGCCGGCGTGGTTGGTGCGCTTGTACGTCAGGCGGTGGATCAACGTCGGGTAGCCGTGGAAGGCGAACATCACGGGGGCGTGCGTGGTGAAGATCGCGTCGAACTCCCTCTCCGAGAGCCCGTGGGGGTGCTCGGTCTCGGGCTGCAGGCGCAT
>JARIBR010000152.1 GCA_029258695.1 Quadrisphaera sp. | reverse complement strand
CCGGGCGATGCCCTCGGGCTCGGTGCGCACGTCGTCGTCGAGGAGCAGCACGTAGTCGCTGCGCCCGGCGGCCACCGACTCGACCATGCCGCGGCTGAACCCGCCCGACCCTCCGAGGTTGCCCTGGCGCAGCACGCGCAGCCGATCGCCCAGCGCCCGCTGCGCGGCGGGGAAGGAGGTGGGGTCCTCGCTGACGAGCTGGGTGCCCTGGTCCACGACGATCACCTCGTCGATGACGTCCCGCAGCTCCGGCGCCTCCCCCAGGACCTTGACCAACGAGGCGGAGTAGTCAGGACGGTTGAAGGTGGTGATCGAGATCGTCGCGCTCCCGCGGGGGCGCTCCTCCGAGAGCGAGGCCGCCGACCAGGTGGCCTCCTCCAGGACGAGGTCGCCGGCGCCGCCGACGAGGTCGAACCAGTACCACCCGCCGTCGTTGAAGGGCGCCAGCGGAAGGTCCACGGTGTGGGTCGACTCACCGGAGACCTGCGCGGAGTCCACGCGCTGGGCGTTGCCGCGGGCGTTGGAGCGGTAGACCACCACGGAGCCGTCGCCGCGGCTGCGCACGCTCAGGCGCACCGAGGTCACCACCGACCAGCGGCGCCAGTAGCTGGCGGGGAAGGCGTTGAAGTAGGTGCCGAAGGAGCTGCGCTCCCCCGCCGGCACGCGGTAGCGGTGGCGCCCGAGGACCTGCTCGACGGACTGGCCGCGCGAGCGGGTGGTGGGCGCCGAGGTCTCGTCCGCGCCCGCGAGCGCCAGCGCCCCCGTCGGCACGAGCTCGCCGTCGACGTAGAGGGGCAGGACGTCGTCGTCGGCGTCGGCCGGCAGGACCACCCGGGCGAGGACCCGCGCCGGCGCCCCGTCGTGGGCCCCGTCGTGGGCCCCGTCGTGGGCCCCGTCGTGGGCCTGGTCGGGGGCGCTCACGCGCTCACCCCGGCGAAGCGCGGGGCGAGCTTGTTGTCCACCATCGACAGCGCAGCCCCGATCGCCATGTGCATGTCGAGGTACTGGTAGGTGCCCAGGCGCCCCCCGAAGTACACGTCCCGCTCCCCGGTCGTGAGGTCCCGGTAGGCGTGCAGCCGCCGCCGGTCCTCCGCGGTGTTGACCGGGTAGTACGGCTCGTCGCCGCCGCCGGCGAAGCGGGAGAACTCACGCATGATCACCGTGGCGTCCTTCGGGTAGTCGCGCTCGGGGTGGAAGTGGCGGAACTCGTGGATGCGCGTGTACGGCACCTCGTCGCCCGCGTAGTTCATCACCGGGGTCCCCTGGAAGTCGCCCACGGGGAGCACCTCGGTCTCGAAGTCGAGCGTGCGCCACGTCAACGACCCCTCCACGCGGTCGAAGTACTCGTCCACCGGGCCGGTGTAGACCACCGGCACCTGTCCGACCACGGCGTCCTTGTTCACCGGCTGGCTGGTGTCGAAGAAGTCCGTGGACAGCGCGACGTCGATGTTCGGGTGGTCGGCGAGGTTCTCGATCCAGGCGGTGTAGCCGCGGGTCGGCAGGCCCTCGTGGGTGTCGTTGAAGTACCGGTTGTCATAGGTGTAGCGCACCGGGAGGCGGCTGATCACCTCGGCGGGGAGGTTCTTCGGGTCGGTCTGCCACTGCTTGGCGGTGTAGTCGCGGATGAACGCCTCGTACAGGGGGCGCCCGATGAGCGAGATCGCCTTCTCCTCGAGGTTGGACGCCCCGCTGGTGTCGATCTCGTCGGCGAGCTCGGCCACCTTGGCCCTGGCCTCGTCGGGGGAGAGCGCGGCCCGGAAGAACTGGTTGATGGTGCCGAGGTTGATCGGCAGCGGGTACACCTCGCCGCGGTAGGTCGAGTAGACCTTGTGCTGGTAGCCCGTGAAGGACGTGAAGCGGTTCGCGTACTCCCACACCCGCTCGTTGGAGGTGTGGAACAGGTGGGCCCCGTACTGGTGGACCTCGATGCCGGTCTGCGGCTCGGGGGCGCTGTAGGCGTTCCCGCCGATGTGGTCGCGGCGGTCGATCACCGCGACCTTCAGCCCCATCTCGTCCGCGCAGCGCTGCGCGACGGTGAGCCCGAAGAACCCGGAACCGACGATGACCAGGTCAGCATCCACGATCATGCACCCTAACGGCGCAGCCGCGGCCCCGACCGGGAACCCGCCGAGGAGGGTCGACCAGCAGCACCGGCCGGCGGCACGACCGGCGCCCCGCCGCCGCGGCGCCGCGCCGGCTCACCCCGCGGGGTTGCGGGCGGTGAAGACCGCCCGGTAGGCCAGGCGGCGCAGGCTCACGGGCACCGCCCGGTACCCCGCGCGCACCACGACGTTGCGGGCGTACTGGGCCGGGGTGACGAATCCCTCGGCGAGGAGGTGGCGCTGGAGGGTGAGCTCGCTGCGCAGCAACCGCCACCCGCCGCGGCGCTGGTAGCTGCCCGCGGAGACCCGGTAGCGCAGCAGGACGTCGGGCACGTTGGCGCACACGGCGCCCGCTGCGATCATGCGGGCGAACAGCCAGTAGTCCTCGAGCAGCGGCAGCGTGCGGTACCCGCCGGCGGCGGCGACCGCGGAGCGGCGGTAGACCACCGTGGGGTGGTTGAACGGGGAGTGGAACCTCGCCCGCGAGGCGATCCACGCGGCGTCCGGTGGTTGGCGGCGCACCGCGCCTCTCGCCGCCTGACCGCCGAGATCGTCGCCGACGAGCTCCTCCAGCGCGGATCCCACGAGGTCCGCCCCGGCCTCGAGCAGGGGGACCTGCACCGCGAAGCGCTGCGGCAGGGCGATGTCGTCGGCGTCCATCCGCGCGACGAGGTCGTGGTTGCCCGCCGTCAGCCCCGCCTCCAGGGCCAGGGCCAGGCCCACGTTGGTCTCCAGCGTCACCTCCACCACGGGGACGGACGACGCGCCCACCAGGCGCTCGACCTCCTGCGCCAGCGCCGGCGGCAGGGGCCCGTCGCGCACCAGCACCACCTCTGCGGGCGGGCGGGTCTGCCCGGTGGTGGCCGAGGTGAAGGCGGCGCGCAGGAAGCCCGGGCGGTCGCCCCCGTAGACGGGGAGCAGCAGCGAGAACGGCTCGCCGGTGGTGGACGGGGCGACGTCCGCCACCGGCGCGGCGCTCGCGGCAGCGGGGCCTTGGCCGCGGGGGACGCCCCGGCCGGCGCCGTGCTGGTGCGCGGCGGCCTCCACGCGCGCGACGTCGTCGCTCACCGGCCCCAGGCCGCTCAGCACGTCGGACGTCGGCCGCGGGGCGCGAAGGCCCTCGAGCGCCCCGGTGAGCGCCGAGCGCACCAGGAGCCGGCGGTCGCCGGAACCGGCGAGGGTGCGGGCCCAGCGGCGCAGCGTGGAGGCGCCGTACAGCGCCTTCTCCCGGGGGGACAGCGAGGTGGACCGCGTGAAGGTCCACAGCTTGTTGCGCACCTCGAAGCGGAACCGCGCGCCCGGGTCGGCGTCGCTCGCGCCGAAGGTGCGCGTGCGGTGCTCCACGAGCGAGGCGCCGACGTGGAGGCCCGCGCGTTCGCGCAGCACGCGGGTGGTGAGCTCGAAGTCGTCGTTCCAGAGGAAGAACGCGGCCATCGGCAGGCCCGCCTCGCGGACCGCGGCGGCGTCGAGGAGCACTGAGACGAACGACGCCGAGCGCACCGGGACCCCTCCGGCGGCGGCGGCGCGCGCGCTCTCCGCGGGGCGGACCAGCGGCTTGCGGCGCGGGGTGTTCATGGGGTGCTCGCGCCCGTCGGTCCACACCACGCGGCTGGCCAGGAGCGCGGGGGCCACGGGGGCGTCATCACCGCCGGAACGGGGCCCGGCCTCACCGCCGGAGCGGGACCCGGCGTCGGCGCCGGCGGCGATCCACCGCTCCCGCGCGGCGAGCAGCTCGGCGAGCGCCGTGGGGCTCGGGACGGTGTCGTCGTCGAGCAGCCACAGCAGCGAGGGCCCGTGTGGTGGGCACGCGTGGACCAGCGCCCGGGCCATCCCCGCGGCGAAGCCCCCCGCGCCCCCGGTGTTGCGGGGCAGGGTCACCAGGTCCAGCGGCAGGCCCGCGGCCGCGGCGAGGGCGAGCGCCGCCGGCCCGGAGCCGTCGCTCGAGGCGTTGTCGACGACGACCACGGCGTCCAGCGCCCTGGTCTGGGCCGCCAGGGCGCTCAGCGAGACCTCGAGCAGCTCGCGGCGGTCGTGGGCGACCACCACGGCGGCGGTGCGGAGATCGTCGGGCACGTCCGCCACCGTAGGTCCACCGGGCTCGCCCGGTGGGTGGCGACGCCCAGGTCGACGTGATCAGGCGCGGCGCTCAGGCCGCGGCGAGCACGGCGTCGCCGACCGCGCCGGCCAGGCCGACGGCGGTCATGGCCCGCGCGCTCGTGGCGGCGATGACCCCGGAGGTCTCCCCCGGCAGGGTGGACGCCGAGGTGAGGAACAGCGGACGGAGCGCTGCCCCGGCCACCGCGCCGGCGGCGAGGGCGTCGGGGAAGCGCTCCCCGTTGGCCAGGTAGGCGGAGCCCGCGTCGGCAAAGGGCAGCCCGAAGCCGCCGAGGGACCCCGGTGCCTGGCCCTGCTCCGCCTGGGGGCAGGAGGCCAGCGCGAGGAGGATCGCCGCGGTGTCGAACCGCGAGGCGCCCGGGACGGTGAGGGTGACCACGCCGGCGGCCTCGAGGCCGTCGAGCACGCGGGCGGAGATGGCGGCGCGCCCCCCGAGCGCCACCACCTGGGTGATGCCGAGGTCGCGCAGGGCCGCGCTCGTGGGGGCGGGGAGCTCGTCCCTGGCGGTGAGCAGGAGCGGCACCCTGCCCGCATAGGCCAGCGGGCCCGCGGACAGCCCGTCGGCGGGGTTGGTGCCGCTGGCCAGGAGCGCGGTGGGTCGCGAGCCCTCCCCGGCGACGAGGGCGTAGGACCCGATGGCGGAGGCTCCGAGGCGGGCGGCGCGGGCCGCGGTGTCGTAGCGGTCCGCGCCGTTGATCCGGCCCACGCGGGCGCCGCTGGCAGCGATCGCCGCGAGGACGGTGTCGGAGACCACGCTCGCGCCGCCCATGACGTGCACCGCGTCCGGCCTCAGGCGGGCGAGCGCGTCGGCGGTCGGGGCGGGCAGCTCGCCGGCGGCGGTGAGGAGGACCGGGGCCCCGAGGACGCCGGCCAGGAAGCTCGCCGACAGCGCGTCGATGCCCTGCTTGGCGTCCTCCCCCGAGGCGACGATCACGCTGGAGGGACGCGAGGGGCTCACCGCGACGAACTCGTCAGCCAGCAGGGCGGCGGTGTCGTAGCGGCTCGTGCCGCCGATGCGGGACGCGGGGGTGGCAGGCATGCCCTTCCCATCGGCGCCCGGGTGCGCGCAGAGCACCCGGGTCACCCGCGCGGAGCAGCGGTCCGGTGCTGTCCCCGGGCTGACCGGGCGCTGGCGGGGCGCTGACCCGTCTCCGCCCGGCGTCCGACCTGCCCGCGCCCATCCCGGACAGGGCGGCGCATCCGTGGCAATCTTCCTCAGCGTGACGATAGATAACTCGTCGTAGATGAATGGACGTCTCGCCGCCTCGCCACCTCGCCGACGACCCGACCACCGCACCCTCACCCGACTGGCCCCTCGAGGCCGGACGGCCGACCGCCGAAGCAGGTTCTCGTGAGCCCGACACCCGCCCTGACCGCCCTGCGCGACCGCGCCGAGCGGCACACCACCTCGGCCGCGTCCGGGCCCTCGGCCCTCTCCGAGGCCGACGTCCGCCACCTGGTGCGCCGCACGACCTTCGGCGCCAGCCCCGACCTGCTCGCCGACCTGGCGTCCGCAGGGCCCACCGCGTGGCTGGACTCCCAGCTGGACCCCGCCTCGATCGACGACAGCGCCTGCGACGGCTACCTGCGCACGTTCCCCCAGATCTTCGCCCCGGTCTCCCAGACCCGGGCCGGGAAGGTGGGCAACTGGGACACCATGCACGCCCTCGGCTTCGCCACCGTCGCGCGCTACACCTTCAGCCGGCGCCAGCTCTTCGAGGTGGTGTGCGACCTGTGGAGCAACCACCTCAACGTCACCAACCCGTCGTCCGACGTCTGGGACACCCGCCACGACTACGACGCCGCGGTGGTCCGCCGGCACGCGCTCGGCACCTTCGCCGACATGCTCGCGGCCTCGGTCAAGCACCCCGCGATGCTGCGCTACCTCGACGCGGCGCGCTCCAAGGCCGGCGCGCCCAACGAGAACTACGCCCGCGAGCTGCTGGAGCTGCACACCGTCGGCGTCGGCCACCACACCGAGACCGACGTCCGCGAGGCCGCGCGGCTCCTCACCGGCATGACCGTGGACTGGAAGACCTCCGCGTACCGCTTCGACCCCAAGCGCCACGACGGCAGCGCCGCCCGCGTGCTGGGCGTGGACGTCCCGGCGCACGACGCGGCCGGGGGCGAGGCCGTCATCGAGCAGCTCGTCCGCCGTCTCGCGACCGACCGGCGCACGGCCGAGCGCGTCTGCACCAAGGTCGCCCGCCGCTTCGTCGCCGACGACCCGCCGCGCGCCCTCGTGGCCCGCCTGGCCGACGTCTGGGTCGAGGGCGGCAGCGCCATCGTGCCCGTGCTCCGCGCGCTGTTCGCCAGCGAGGAGTTCTGGGCCTCGAAGGGGCAGAAGACCCGGCGCCCGATGGAGGGCTACATCGCCGCGGTGCGCGCCCTGGGCCAGCGGCCGAACGACTCCGAGCGCGGCGGCATCGACAGCCTCTACTGGCAGTGCCGCGAGCTCGGCCACGCACCGCTGGCCTGGGTGCCGCCGGACGGGTACGCCGACGTCGCCTCCGCCTGGACCTCGGCGGGCGCGACGCTCGGGCGCTGGAACGCCACCACGCTGGTGACCAACGGCTGGTACCCCACCCTCGAGCGCCGCCCCTACCAGGACTTCCTGCCGAACCCGCTGCCGGCCACCTACGGAGGGCTGGTCGACGCGCTCGCCCGCGCGGTGATCCACCGCCCACCCACCCCCGGGGAGACCGCGGCGCGCACCCGCGTCTGCGACGCCACGCCCGAGACCGCCCTGGACCCCAAGAGCCCCTGGCTCAGCGGGCGGCTGTCCTACGTGATCCAGACCCTCCTCAACAGCCCCGGACACATGGAGCGATGACCGTGACCCTCACCGACGCGGTCACCTCCGCGGACACCCTGTTCACCACCACCCTCGACACCGAGCCCCAAAGCCGACCCCGGACCTCGGCCGGCCCCCTGCGGGACTGCGGCTGCCCGGACGGCCTGCGGGACGCCTCCGGCCTCCCGGTGACGCGCCGCAGCCTGCTCAAGGGGATGGGTGTCCTCGGCGCGGGTGCCATCACGCTGACCGCCACCGAGGCCGTCAACACCCAGGTCGCCATGGCCGCCCCGGGGTACTCCGGCGACACGCTCGTCGTGCTGAGCCTGCGCGGGGGGTTCGACGGGCTGAGCGCGATCGTGCCCGCGGGAGACCCCGACTTCTACCGGCTGCGCCCCACGCTCGGGGTGCCGAAGGACGTGCTGCTGCCCCTGGACACCACGTTCGGGATGCACCCGGCGATGGCGCCCCTGAAGAAGCTCTGGGACTCCGGGGCGCTGGGCGCCGTGCACGGCGTGGGCTCCTCCAACCCCTCGCGCAGCCACTTCGCAGCCATGGAGGACATGGAGCGCGCCGCCCCGGGCACCTCGCTGCGCACCGGGTGGCTCGACCGCACCCTCGGCCTCTCCGCCACCGGCGGCACCTTCGCCGGCGTGCAGGTCGGTTCGTCGGGGGGCCTCAGCCAGCACCTCCTCGGCCCGCAGGGAGCCCTGGCGATGAAGAACGTCAAGGACTTCCGGCTCTCCGGCCCGTGGTCACCGCAGGAGGACGCCCGCTGGTCCACCGCGCTCGCCTCCCTGCACACCGAGGGGCCGCCGACCGTGGCGTCGTCCGGGCGCACGGCCCTGGAGGCCATCGCGTCGATGGGCACGCTCCCGGCTGCCGGCACCGGGTACCCGAAGGGCCAGCTCGGCGAGGCGCTGTCCGACCTCGCGCGGCTGCTCAAGGGGGGCGTGGGCGTGCAGGCCGCCGCGGTGGACTACGGCGACTGGGACATGCACGCCGACCTCGGCGCCCACGACAAGGGCTGGATGCGCGACAAGCTCACCGAGCTCGCCACCGCCCTCGCCGCCTTCCACGCCGACATGGGGGCCCGCATGGCGAGCACCACCGTGGTCACCCTCTCCGAGTTCGGACGCCGGGTGCTGGAGAACGGCTCCGGCGGTCTGGACCACGGGCACGGGAACCTCGTGCTGATGATGGGCGGCGGCGTCGTCGGCGGGCGCGTGCACGGCCGGTGGCCGGGCCTCGCCAAGGAGGCGCTGGACGACGGGGCGCTGGCCAGCGCCACCGACTACCGCTCGGTCATCGGCGAGGTGCTCACCAAGCGGTGCGGCGCCGGCTCCCTGTCCGAGGTCTTCCCCGGCTTCAGCGGCGACGCCCTGGGCGTGGTCCGGGGGCGCTGAGGCTCGACCCACCGGTGGCTCCCGGTCGCCACCCGCCACTGCGACTCCACCCCGCACCCTTCCTCCTCGACCTGCAGACGCTCCCCCTCCCCACCGCAATTGGTGGACTAAGTGGGGTGGGGAGGCCCTGGCCCAGCGCACTTGGTCGACGAAGTGCGGTGGGGAGGGACGGGCGGGGCGACACGTCGGTGAACTTCCCGCGCCGGCCTGACGCGCGAGCTAGCGTCGGCAACCGACGGTGACGCCTCGTGGCGGCGGACCGTGCGCGGGGAGGACGGCGAGGACGGAGACCGACGTGACGGCGTGGCTCGACCCCGCCGCGCTGACCGCGATCGCCGCAGCCGCCACGATCGTCCTGCTGCCGGGCCTGGTCACCGGGCTGGTGCTGGGCCTGAGGGGCCTGGTGCTCCTCGGTGCCGCGCCCGTGGTCTCGATCGCCCTGGTCGCCGCGTCCGCGGTGCTCGCCGGTGAGGTCGGCCTCGCCTGGGGCCCGCTGGTACCCGTGGCCGCGACGGTCGTGACGGTGCTCCTCACCCTCGTGGTGCGAGCCGTCGGCGCCCGGACCCGCGGCGACAGCCCGGTGGGTCGCGGTGGGGCGGGGCTCACCGGGCTGGCAGCGCTCCTCAGCTCCGCGAGCGCCGCGTCCCTCGTCAGCCCGGCCCGCTCGGACCACCTGGGCGACCCGCACCGCACCGACCGCACCGACCGCACCGACCGACGCGACGACGGCCAGCGCCGCGGCCGCCTCGAGCGCCGCGCCCGCCACCGGGCCGCCCCGCCGCGGACCGGGCGGTGGGGCTGGCCCATGGTGGGCGCGGCGGTCGGCGCCGGCGCGCTGGTGGCCCAGGTCCTGCCCGCCATCGCCACCCCCACGACGATCTCCCAGGCCTACGACGTCGTGTTCCACGTCAACGCGCTGGCCTGGATCGAGGCCAGCGGCGACGCCTCCTCGCTCCACCTGCGCCGCGTGCTCGGCGGCGACGCGGACGGTTTCTACCCCGCGGCCTGGCACGGCGTCGCCTCGCTCGTCGCCGCCCTCACCGGAGCCGGCCCCGTGGTGGCGACGAACGCGCTGGCGCTCGTCGTCGCCGCCGGTCTCTGGCCGCTCTCGGTGGTCCTCCTGGCGGACCGGGTCACCGGCTCGCCGGCCCACGCCGCGACCGCGGGCGTCCTGGCGGGCGCGCTGCCCGCGGCCCCCGTCGCGCTGCTCGACTGGGGCGTGCTCTACCCCGTGCTGCTCGCGATGGCGCTCGTGCCCGCGGTCCTCGCGCTGCTCGCCGCCCTCGTGGCCCCGCGGAACACCGACCGCCCGCCGCTCGGAGCGCTCGTCGTCCTGCTGGGCGCCGGCGTGATCGCCGTGGGCCTGGCCCATCCCAGCGGCGCCTTCACCCTCGCGGTGCTCGGCGCTCCGCTGCTGCTCTGGGCCGGCGCGTCGGCGCTGCGCCGTGCCTGGGCGCGGCCGAGCGCGAGACGGCGGGCGGGGACGGCCGTCCTGGCCGCCGCGCTGCTCACGGCGCTGGCGCTCGGCGCGGCGCTGACGAACCCGACGCTGTCCGCCGTGGCCGCCTACCAGTGGCCCATCTCCACGACGGTGCCCGACGCCGCGCTCGCCGCCCTCGTCGTCGCGCCACCGGAGGGGCGCGCGGGCAACGTCCCCGCCGCGCTGGCGGTCGTGGTCGGCGCCGTCGCTGTCCACCGGCTGCGTGCGCGGTGGTCGCCCGCTGCCCCCCGGTCAGGCCCCGGCGCGGGATGGCTGGTGGTCGCGTGGGCGGCGGCCGGGTCGCTGTACGTCGTGGCCCAGAGCACGTCGTCCCACCCGCTGACCGGCCCCTGGTACAACGACGCCTACCGCCTCGCCCCGATCGTCGCCGTGCCGGCCCTGGTGCTGGCCTCGCACGGCATCGTCACGGTGGTGGCCGTCCTGGCGCACCTGGTCGGGTGGCGCGGCGTCCTCGCGGGCGACGCGGCGGCGGCGACGGACGCGGCAGCCGCTCGCCCGAGCACCGGTCGTCGCGCCGCCCCCGCGCCCCCGCGGGCCAGGGCTGCGGGCAGCGCCGTGGCCGCTCTGCTCGCCGGGCTCCTGGCCGTGGGCGTCGTCGTCGGGCCCGGGTCGGGGCGAGAGCGCACCACCGCGGCCCTCGAGGCCGCCTACCGTCAGGGACCCGGCGGCGACGCGCCGCTGCTCTCCGCGGACGAGGAGCAGCTCTTCGCGCTGGCTGCCACCCTCGTCCCTCCAGGGACCGTGATCGCCAACGACCCCTTCGACGGCAGCGGCCTGTCCTACGCCCTCGCGGGCCTGGACCCGCTGTTCCGCCACATGGGCTCGGTGTGGACGCCTGCCGGCGCGGTGGTCAAGGACGACCTGGCGCGCGTCGGCACCGACCCCGCGGTGTGCGCCGCCGTGCGCGAGGAGGACGTCGGCTACCTGTTCGCCCTCGGGCACCGCTACCTGGACTTCGTGCCGCGCGCGGCGTACTTCACGCAGGTCCAGGGCGCCGCGGAGGTCGGGGCGTTCGAGGAGGTCGCGCGCGTCGGCGACGCCCGGCTGCTGCGCCTCGTGCGCTGCGGCGGCGAGCCGGTGCCGCCCCCGGGCTGACCACGTCTGCAGGGCACCGTCCCCGGCGGCCCTTCCCGCGGTGTCAGAACCGGCGGTTGACCAGCACCGGCAGCACCTCACGGGCGCTGTGCACGGCGTCGAGGTCCACGTCCGCGGTCAGCGTCGAAGGCCCCGAGCCCAGCTCGCCGAGGACCTCTCCCAGGGCGGAGACGACCATCGAGCCGCCCACCCCCGTCGGGGCCCCGCCACTCCCGCGGTGCTTCACGCCGGCCGGGAGGTCGTCCGGGTCGACGCTGAGCGGGTCAGCCTGGTCGCACATCGCCACGGCGCAGGTGCTGTCCAGCGCGCGGGCGCGCACCAGCAGGCGCAGCTGCTCGGCCTTGCCGGGCCCGCTCCCCCACGACGTCGGCAGGGCCACCACCTGCGCCCCGGCGTCCGCCATGGCGGTGAACAGCCCGGGGAAGCGTACGTCGTAGCAGGTGGCGACCCCCACGCCGACGCCGTCGACGTCGACGACCAGCGGCCGATCGCCCGGCGCGACGGTGGCGGACTCCCGGGAGGAGAAGGCGTCGAAGAGGTGGACCTTGTCGTAGGACGCCTCGACACCGCCACCGGTGACCAGCGCGGTGTTGCGGACCTTGCCCTCCGGCCCGGGCGTGAACATCCCGAGCACGACGGTCAGGGGGGCACCTGCCGCGCGCTCGGCGTCGGCCACCGCGGCGCGCACGGCGCCGGCCCACGAGCCGTCGAGCGGCTGGGCGACCTCCGCCAGCGGCCCCGACCCGAACGCGCGCAGCGTCGCCTCGGGCAGCACGAGCAGCCGGGCTCCGGCCGCGGCCGCGTCGGTGACGGCGCCGCGGACCAGGGCGAGGTTCGCCTCGGGGTCGCTGCCGGAGAGCACCTGGGCGAGGGTGATGCGCACGGATCCATCCCACCACGGGATGTCAGCGCGGTGCCTCACCACGGGGCGTCAGCGCGCTGTGCACCCCGGCGGGGGCGGCACGACCGCGTAGGCGACGACGTCCCCGGAGCGGGCCACGGGGTCCAGCGCGGCGACGCCGGCCAAGTCCTCGAAACCGTCCGGGCGTCGCTCCTTGGCCGAGACCAGGGTCGGTGCGTCGTAGACGTAGCAGACCGACAGGGCGTCGAGCGCCGCGCGGACGCGTCGATCGGTGTCCGCCCGGTCCAACCCCTCGAGGAGGGTCGCGGCGTCGCCGCGCGGATCGCGGGCGTCATAGTGGGTGAACATCGGCATGGTCCCGGTGAGGGCGTAGAGCCACGGTGACCCGTCCAGGGGGTCGTTGAGGACGCGGCCGCCGGGCGGGAGCGGCTGGCGGGCGAGGGCGTCCATCACCGCACGCGCGTCCGAGCCCACCACGCGCTCGGACCACGCCGCCCGCACCCGCGGCTGCGCCCGCTCGGCGCTGGAGAGCCCGATGGCGATGAGCACGACGGCGAGGGCCGCCGCCGCGCCGCCGAGCAGCACCCGACCCCGGCTGCGGGGCGCCGGACGCGGCGCCGGTCCGTCGCGGGGCGGGGTCGGCGTCCGCGGGGCGCTCTCGTCGGGGACCACCGCGAGCAGGGCGGGCACGCGGACCGGGGCGCTCGCGCTAGGGCTGGGGGCCGCAACCAGGCCGGCGCGGACGGTCACGGGCGGACCCGCGCTCGCGGACGGGCCCACCACCGCCCCGACCGGGACGCCCGCCGCCAGACGCGCGAGGCTCGCGCCGGTCTCCGGGAGGGTGATGACGCGGACGAGGGTTGCCGCGGGGGCTCGACCACCCGCTGGCCGCGCCGCCGCGTCGGGGCGCACTGGTCTCTCCAGCAGGCGGGAGGCACCGCTGGCCACACCGACGCCCACCGCGAGGGCCCCGACGAGGGAGACCAGCGCGACGAGGCGGGACTCGACGTTGAAGAACCACCCGGTCACGAGGGTGAGCGGCGCCGCGAGGTGCGTGAACGTCTCCAGGGCGGCGGCCACCAGCACCAGCCACAGCCCGGCGAGCCATCGCGCGCCGGGCGTCGCGGCGCACGCGAGCGCTCCGACCACCAGCAACGCGCCGGCCAGGGGCTGACCGGCGTCCTGGGGCACGCCGTACCCCGTGCCGGGGACGATCGGTGCGCTGAGCCCGACGACCGACGCGAGCGCCGGGCCGAGCCCCTGCTCGAGCCGGTAGTCGTAGGCGAAGACGGAGCCGACCGCGTCGACGTGGTCGCGCGCGAGCACGGTCACCCCAGCGGCCGAGGCGGCCGCCGCCGCGACGGCGAGCAGGGCTCGGGTGCGCGCGGGTCCCCGGCGGGCGAGCGCGCGACCGGTGACCCAGCCCCCAGCGAGCAGCACCGCGACCACCACGCCTGAGGGGTGGACCAGCCCGACCCCGACGAGCGAGACCACGGGGATGGCCACGGCGCTGACCGGGGGCAGCTCGCGGCGCCGGGCCGCGCCGGCGCACACCACGAGCGCGAGGACGGCGACGAGCGCGAGGACGAAGCCCACCGTCATCGGCCAGGCCGGTCGCCAGACGCGGTCCAGCGGGAACGCGGTGGGCAGCACCCCCACCACGGCGCCGACGCCGGCTCCGACACCGCGAGCGCACGGGTCGAGGGCGCGTCCGCCGCGGGCACCCAGCTCGCCGCTGAGGACCCACACGAGCGCGGCGAGGACGACGGGCAGCGCCAGCACCGCGTGGAGGCCCACCACGGCGTGCAGGGAGGTGGACACGCCCGAGCCGGTGGCCCGCTCGACCAGCGCTGCCTGCACGTGCAGCCCGGAGGGGTACCACGACTCACCGGGGCGCCACCCGGCGCCGACGAGCCGCCCTGCGGCGGCCAGGCGCCCGTCCCCCGTGTCGACGACGAACCGGGTGAGGTTGGCGTGCCAGGCGGCGTCCCAGAGCTGGTTCACGGCGCCGGGCACGGCGCCGGCGCGGGCGAGGAGGGTGCTCAGGGAGGCGGCGGCGAGCATCGCCCCACCGGCCGCCAGCACCAGCCCGGTGCGACGCCCGGTGCCGACGGTTCGTCCGGGCGGGCGTGCGGGCGGGCGTCCGAACAGCGTGGTCACCGCGCCAGCACGGGAGGCGCGGCGTCCTGCGAGGGCTCGCACCGCCAGAGCCGTCGCGAGCGCCGCGACCGTCGCGAGCGCCGCACCGGTCCAGCCGACCGGTCCGCCGAGCGCCGCCCACCCCCCGAGGACGGCGGCGCTGAGGGCCGGCGCGACCACGGGCGCCCACCGCCACGCCAGGCCGAGCGCGCGAGCGAGGAGCAGCCCTGGCAGCACGCTGACCACGGCCGCCGCCGCCAGGGGTCCGAACAGCGCGAGCACGGGCGCCAGTGTCGGTGACGGGGGAGCTCGTGCGGGGTCGAACGCCGCGAGCGACGCCGACGTCACCGCTGCTCAGCGTCGCTCAGCGCTCAGCGCTCAGCGCTCAGCGCTGCGGGCTGATCATCATCTTGACCGTGCCGGGAGCCCCCGTCTTCTCCAGCGCATCGGCGCTGCCCGCGAGGTCGAAGCGGTGGGTCACCAGGCTCGCGACCTCCGCCCGGCCCGAGGAGACGAGCGCGATGGCTGTGGGCCACGTGTGGCGGTAGCGGAACACCGGGACGACCGTCAGCTCCTTGTTCGACGTCTGGGTGATCGGCAGCGGGACGGCGTCCTCGTGCGAGAGCCCGATGACGGCCACGCGACCGGCCGGGTTGAGGTCCTCGAGGCCGGTGGCCAGGACGCCGGGCGCCCCGGAGCACTCGAGCAGGACGTCCGCGCCCGTGGCCACGCTCGGGCCCTTCCCGGACTCCACGACCCCGAAGCCGAGGGAGGAGGCGAGCTCGAGACGATCGGTCGCGACGTCGCTGAGCCTCACGGAGGAGGCGCCCATCGCCCGGGCGCAGATCGCCGCGAGGAGGCCGACGGCCCCGGCGCCGGTGATCGCCACGTGGTCGCCGGGCTCCACGCCGGCGCGCTCGCAGCCCCACAGGCCCACGCTGAGCGGCTCGAGCAGCGCGCCCTCCTCGTAGCTCATGGAGCCCGGGAGGACGAACAGCTGCCGCGCGTCCATGACCATGAGCTCGGTGAGCGCGCCGTCGTAGGGCGGGGTGGCGAGGAACTCCATGTGCTCGCAGAGGTTGTAGCGCCCTCTCGTGCACTGCGCGCACACCCGGTCCGGGGTGCCCGGCTCGATCGCGACGCGGTCGCCGACCGACAGCCCGCTCGCCTCGGCCCCGGGGCCGAGGCCCACGACACGTCCGGCCGCCTCGTGCCCCAGGACGATCGGCCCGTCGACCACGAAGTCGCCGATCCTGCCCTCGCGGTAGTAGGCGACGTCCGAGCCGCACACCCCGACGGCCTCGACGGCGACGAGGGCCTGACCGGGAGGCAGCGAGCTCTCGTCGGGCACCTGCCGCTCGAGGACCTCGATGGTCCCCACCTGCGTCATGACCGCTGCTCGGGTCGTCAGCGTGCTCTGGACCATGGCGTCCTCCTCGGGGCCGGGCCCCCCGGGCCGCTGCGGCCGGCGAGGCGCCGCGCGAGCGTGCCCCACGCGGGCAGGTCAACCTACCGCCGTGCTTCCCGCCGCCGCCTCCCGCCGCTCCTCCCGCCGCGCTGGACGACGCGCTGGACGACGCGCTCGGCCCGCGACGTCGCTGCTCCCACCGGCCGTGCTCCGGTCCCGCCACGCGCGGCGCTGACCTCGGAGGATCCCTCCGGCGCCGGGTAGGTTCGCCCCGTGCCAGCGACCACGGGCGAGACGCCACCGGGCGACGTGGAGGGTGTCGCGCCCCGAGCACCGGAGGACGGCGCGCAGGAGCTCGCCGCCGGTGGGCCTGCGGGACGGAACCTCCCCCGCGCCGTCGTGGTGCTCCTGGGGGGCGCCGGCCTCGTCGTCCTGCTCGCCGGCGTCCAGGCGCTGCAGAGCCTCATCGGGCCCGCCTTCCTCGCCTTCACCCTCGTGCTCATCATCACGCCGGCCCAGCAGTGGCTGCTGCGCCACCGCGTGCCCGGGGTGCTGGTCATCACCGCCTCGATCGTCGTGCTGTACGCCGTCATCCTGGGGCTCCTGGCTGCGCTGGCGCTGTCCATCGCCGCTCTCATCAGGGTGCTGCCCACCTACGTCGGCCAGTTCGAGTCCTACTACCAGGACGCGCTCGACCAGCTCGACCGCATCGGGGTGAGCGGCCAGCTGATCAGCCAGGCCGTCGAGCAGGTCTCCCCCGCCAGCGTCTTCGGGGTCGCCACCACCTTCCTCCAGCAGCTCCTCAACGGCGTCACGTCGGTGACCACGGTGGTGGTGCTGCTGGCCGTGATCGTCCTCTTCCTCGTCGTGGATGCCCTCAGCGCACCGCAGCGCGTCGCCGCCGCGGCGAGGAGCCACGAGCCGCTCATGGAGGCCATGGTCGCGTTCACCGCCGGCGTGCGGCGCTACTGGCTCGTGACGACGGTCTTCGGCGCCGTCGTGGCCGCGCTGGACGTGGTCGCCCTGCTGGTCATCGGGGTGCCGCTCGCGCTGACGTGGGGGGTGCTGGCGTTCATCACGAACTACATCCCCAACGTGGGCTTCGTGCTCGGGCTGGTCCCCCCGGCGCTCATCGCGGTGCTCGACGGCGGCCTCGCGGACGGCATCCTCGTCGTGGTCGTCTACTCGGTCCTCAACGTGGTGATCCAGACGATCATCCAGCCCCGGTTCACCGGTGACGCCGTGGGCCTGACGGCGACCGTGGCCTTCCTCTCGCTGCTGTTCTGGTCCGTCGTGCTCGGCCCGCTCGGCGCGCTGCTGGCCATCCCCGCCACCTCGTTCGCCAAGGCGGTCCTCGTCGACGCCGACCCCTCGGCGCGCTGGCTCAACGCCTTCGTCGCCGCCGACCCCGAGGGCACGCTCGACCCGCCCCGGGAACCTCGGCGGCGCACGGTCGCCGCGCGACGGGGTCGGCGCTCCAGCGCGAACACCGTGCCGGCAGCCGGCGCACCGCGGGACGAGAGCGACACCGAGCACACCGACCACACCGACGACACCGACGTCGAGGGCCCCACCGACCTCGCTGGCGGCGACGGTGGTGCCAACGGTGGTGGTGCCGGCACCACCACCTCCCCAGGCTCCGAGGAGGCGGGCGCCGGACGCCGGCCCGCCTGAGCCTTCCCCGCCCGACCGAGCAGGCCGCACCACCCTCGTCGCGGCCGGAGCGCCAGGCCGCGTCGTCCCTGTGCTCCCGGGATCGACGGGCACTCCTCGCTCATCGCTGCGGACGCAGCGTGGCGCTGGGCAGAGCTTGGCGCACCGTGCGTCAGTGTCAAGAACCCGCGCGTCGCAGCCATGGGCCACCCGGGCCTCTCGAACGCCCTGCCCCGAGCGCCGCTGCCACACTCCGGTCATGACCAGGCCCACCGCCCGCTCCGCGGGGAACGCCGATGACCGGTCCCGTCGGCGAGCGACGCCGCGCGAGGACGAGCCGGCACGAGCACAAGCCCCACGGGCACCCCTCGAGATCGCCCTCGACACCGCAGGACTGAAGATCATCTCTCTGGACGACTACGCCGGGGAAGGTCACCTCCCGACCGTCGATCCGGATCACTCCTCTCACTAGTTCCACGCCTTCCCTCACCCTCAGTAACTGTATTCGCCCGTCGAGCCGCCAACATCGGTGATTCGAGTCTGTTTGGGTGACGTTCTCGCCCCGGAACCCCTCGACGTGCGCGACGCTGAGTGATGTCAGCTGCAGTCGGCGCTGGCAGGGCGGAGACAGTGATGACGGACTGGCGCGAGCGAGCGGTGACCACCGCGCCGACGGCCGAGCCGGACGAGCAGTACGACTACGAGGCGTTCTCGACGCTGACGGGCCCCTTCGTGGACCCGGGAGAGGACTACCGGGTCACGTACCGCTCCGTGATGGGCCGCCGCCGCGACCGCGTGGGATCGCTGCTCCTGACGGTGGCCGCGATCATCGCCGAGACCGTCTTCCTGGTGTGGCTGCTCCAGCCGGCGCACATGCCGGTGAACCAGGGCGACTGGAAGTACTACCTCTCGATCGGGATGGTCGTCTCGATCGGGACGATCGAGCTGCTGCGGCTGGTCAACGTGGCGACGCTGGTGCGCGCCACGCTCATCTCCCGCCACCCGGTGCCCGTGGCCCCCGAGCCCGGTCACCGCATCGCGTTCATCACCACGATCGTCCCGAGCAAGGAACCGATCGCGATGGCGGAGAAGACGCTGCGCGCGGCGGTGGCCCTGGAGTACGACGGGCCGTACGACGTGTGGCTGCTCGACGAGGGCAACGACCCGGACGTCAAGGCGATGTGCGCCCGCATCGGGGTCAACCACTTCTCCCGCAAGGGCATCGAGCGCTACCAGCAGGAGCGTGGCTCCTTCAAGGCCAAGACCAAGCACGGCAACTACAACGCGTGGCTGGACGCTCACGGTGACGGGTACGACTTCTGGGTCTCGGTGGACACCGACCACGTGCCGCTGCCGAACTTCATCGAGCGCCTCATGGGCTACTTCCGCGACCCCGACGTAGCCTTCGTCGTCGGCCCCCAGGTGTACGGCAACTACGACAACCCCATCACCCGGTGGGCGGAGTCCCAGCAGTTCCTGTTCCACTCCACGCTGCAGCCCGCGGGAAACAAGAACGACGTGGCGATGTTCGTCGGCACGAACAACGCGGTGCGCATCTCGGCCCTGAAGGACATCGGGGGCCTCGCGGACTCCATCACCGAGGACGCTGCGTCCTCGCTGGAGTGGCACACCACGAAGAACCCCGCCACGGGCAAGAAGTTCAAGTCCGTCTACACCCCCGACGTCCTGGCCGTCGGCGAGGGCCCCGAGACGTGGGGCGACTACTTCATCCAGCAGAACCGCTGGGCGCGCGGGACCGACGAGGTGGTGCTGCGCAAGTTCGCCTCCTACGTCTGGCGCCTGCGCCCGGGCCGGGCCCTGCACTACCTGTTCCTCATGTCCTACTACCCCTCCGCGGCCATCGCGTGGGTCTTCGGCTCCTTCAACCTCGTGGTGTATCTGACCACCGGCGCCGGCGGGGTGGTGGTCGCCGCCCAGCTGTGGGCGATGCTGTACCTGAACGCCGCGGTGCTGCAGGTGGGCGTCTACATCTGGAACCGGCGCTACAACGTCTCCCCGCACGAGGAGGCCGGCGCCGCCGGCGTCGCGGGCATGTTCGTCTCCATCCTCTCCGCCCCGATGTACGTCACCGCCCTGGTCGACGCGATCCGCGGGCGCAACGTGCCCTTCGAGGTCACCCCCAAGGGAGCCAGCGGCGGTGGGGACACGCTGAAGAACTTCCGCAAGAACATCATGTGGGGCGCCCTGCTGGTCAGCGCCTTCGTCGCCTCCTTCCCGCTGGGCCACGACCACCCGGCGATGCGCGGGTGGGCGCTGCTGGGCATCGCCATCTCCTTCACCCCCGTCGTGCTGTGGAAGGTCTGGGAGGCCCGCGCACGCCGCGAGCGCTCCCGCACGACGGTCGCGCCGACCACCGTCGACCTCCGCGACACCGCCCCTCGCGGACCCCGCACCACCACGGTGCTGGACACCAGCGCCCTCGAGGCCACCGGCTGCGACGACGAGAGCACCGGTGAGCTCGACCTCATCCCCGCGCGCCGCGCCCTGCGCGCCGCAGACCCCCGTGACGAGAAGGAGCAACGATGAAGAACCCGAAGCAGACCGCCACCCGACGCAAGGTCCGCAACGGCTCGGTCCTCGTCGGGGTGGTGGCCCTGGTCGCCGCGGTGAACTACCCCACCGCGGCGCAGGGCGTGGACTACGCGCTGACCTCCTACGAGACCTCGCGCCCGGACTACATGGCCGAGCACGGCCGCTGGGAGACGGTGTCCTTCCCCGACGAGGTGAAGGTCAACGCCATCCACTCCGTGCTCCTGCGCACCGGGCAGGTGCTCATCGTCGCCGGCTCGGGCAACGACGCCCAGCAGTTCGCCGCCGGCACCTTCACCACCATGCTCTGGGACCCCACCACGGAGGAGATCACCGAGATCGACACCCCCGAGGACCTGTTCTGCAACGGCCACGCGTTCCTCCCCAACGGGGACGTGCTCATCGCCGGTGGCACCCGCAGCTACGAGGTCCTCGCGGACGAGGTCACCAAGGCCGCGGGCCCGGTGACGATCACCAACGAGTCCCCCGACGACACCCCCTTCGTCCTGCGCGCCGGGACCACCCTCACCGGGGAGAACGGCAAGACGTACGAGATCACCGACGACGTCACCGTCAAGCCCGCGGCCAAGGACGTCTCCAACCCCCTCGACGTCACCGTCACCGCCTCCACCACGCAGGTGTGGGCCCAGGCGCTCGAGGAGGGCGAGGCCTCCGTGGTCACCGAGGGCGCCCAGTACGCTGTCGACGACCTGTCCGGGCCGCGCGCCGAGAACGTCTACGCCCTCGCCGACGAGCTCACCCTCGACAAGCAGAACTACCAGGGTCTCGACGCCTCCTACGTCTTCGACGTCGAGAAGCAGGAGTACCGCGCCACGGGGCGCCTGAACCACTCCCGCTGGTACCCCACCCTGACCTCGATCAACGGCGGGAACGTCATGGCCATCTCCGGCCTCGACGAGTTCGGCACCATCCTCACCGGTCAGAACGAGACGTTCGAGGTCTCCGCCGACAAGTGGTTCGAGACCCCCGAGCTCGCCCGCTACTTCCCCACCTACCCCGGTCTGCACCGCACCGCCGCCGGCAACCTGTTCTACTCGGGCACCACGTCCGGGTACGGCAACGCTGACGAGGCCCGCACCCCCGGGCTGTGGGACCTGACCGACAACTCCTTCACCGACGCCCCGGGCATCCGCGACCCCGAGATGCTCGAGTACGCCTCGTCGGTGCTGCTGCCCCCGGCCCAGGACCAGAAGGTCGCGGTGGTCGGCGGCGGTGGCGTCGGGGACTCCGACGAGTCCACCGCGCGCATCGACGTCGTCGACCTCCAGGCCGAGGAGCCGGCCTTCACCCCCGCGGCTGACCTGCGCGAGCGCCGGCGCTACCCCAACCTCGTGACCCTGCCCGACGACACCGTCCTCGTCACCGGCGGCTCGCGGGACTACCGCGGCAAGCACGACTCCGACGTGCTGCAGGCCGACGTCTTCGACCCCGCGACGAACGCCCTGACCCCCGTGGCCGACCCCCACGTCGGACGCGACTACCACGCCAACGCGGTGCTGCTGCCGAACGGTCAGGTGCTCACCATGGGCTCCGACCCCCTCTACGGCGACGCCGAGGGCAAGACCCCGGGCACCTTCGAGCAGCGGGTGGAGATCTACTCCCCCGCCTACCTGTTCCGCGGTGAGCGCCCCGACCCGCTGACCGGCCCCACCGAGCTCGAGCGCGGCACCACCGTGGAGTTCGCCTCGCAGGACGCCGCCGACATCACCGCGGCCCGCCTGGTGCGGCCCTCGGCCGTCACCCACCAGGTCGACCCCGAGCAGCGCTCCGTGGCCCTGGACATCACCGACTCCACCCCCGGCACCCTCCAGCTGTCCATCCCCGAGCAGGAAGGCATCGTCCCGATGGGCTGGTACATGCTCTTCGGCGTCGACGCCGACGGCGTGCCCTCGGAGGCCACGTGGGTGCAGGTCCGATGAGCCAGGTCGCACGGGGCGCCGGCGCCCGCCCCAGGCACTCGATCGCGGCGGCCGCGCTCGGCGCCGCCCTCCTGCTCGCCGGGTGCGGGGGCAGCGGCACGACGCCCCCGGAGGCGGGCGGCGCCCCGGCGCCGGAGGCCGACCCGCGGCCCGCGAGCCCGCTGCCGGGCGCCGACCTGTGGGTCAACCCCGATTCCTCGGCCTCCTGGGCGGAGAACGAGCTGCGCAACGCCGGCGACGAGCAGAGCGCCGACGCGGTGGCCCGTCTCGCCCAGGTGCCCACGGCGACGTGGCTGGGCGGGGAGTACGACCCGCAGGAGAAGGCCCGCACGATCACCACCGCAGCCCAGGAGGCGGGCGAGGTGCCCGTCCTCGTCGCCTACAACCTCCCCGAGCGTGACTGCGGGCAGTACTCCCGCGGCGGCGCCGGCTCCCCGGCGCAGTACCTGGCGTGGACCCGCGAGGTGGTCGCCGGGATCGGTGACCGCCCGGCCGCCGTGGTCCTCGAGCCCGACGCCATCGCCCACGCCATCGTCGGGTGCGACGGCGGCCAGATGGCGACCGATCGCTACGCGCTGCTCTCCGAGGCGGTGGACCTCTACGCGGACGCCCCGAACGTCGGGGTCTACGTCGACGCCGGCAACGCCGGCTGGGTGCCGGACACCGACAAGGTGGCGCGTGCGCTGCGCGACTCCGGCGTCGACCGGGCCGCGGGCTTCTCCCTCAACGTCTCGAACTTCGAGCCCACACCCGACAGCACCGCGTACGGGGAAGCCGTCTCCGACCACCTCGGCGGTGACGTCCCCTTCGTCATCGACACCTCCCGCAACGGCGCCGACGTGGAGGACGGGGACTGGTGCAACCCGGCTGCGGCACGCCTGGGCGACGAGCCGACGACAGAGGTCGACGACGACCTGGTCCACGGGCTCCTGTGGATCAAGGTGCCGGGCGACTCCGACGGGACGTGCAAGGACGGCGCCCCACCGGCTGGGCTGTGGTGGCAGTCCTTCGCCGACTCCCTCCTCAGCTGAACCGCCCCCACCGCGCGGCACGCTCCACCCCCATCCCGCAGCACCTCTCCAGGAAGAGACTCGACATGGCCAACATCCTCGGCATCGGCGCCCACCCGGACGACCTCGAGCTGGGCTGCGCCGGAACCCTCGCCGCGCACGTCTCGGCCGGCGACCACGTGGTCATGCTCGTCATCACCGACGGGACCGCCGGCCCCGGCGACGTCGCCCAGCGCGACGACGAGGCCCGTCAGGCCGCCGCCGTCATCGGCGCGGAGATCGAGTTCGCCCACCTGCCCGACGGGTCGGTGTCGAACCACGAGCTCGCCCTGGTGCACGTCATCGAGGCCGCCTGCAAGCGCCACGCGATCGACATGGCGTACACGCACGGGCAGAAGGACAGCCACCAGGACCACCGCGCGGTGGCGATGGCCTCCATGGGTGCGCTGCGCGGGGTGAAGCGGGTGCTCTGCTACGACTCGCCGTCCTCGATCGGGTTCACGCCCAGCGTCTTCGTGGACATCACCGCCACCCTGGACAAGAAGGAGTCCGCGCTGGCCCAGCACGTCAGCCAGGTGGACCACTCCGCGATGGCGAGCCTGGGGCTGGTGCGCACCCAGGCCGGCTACCGGGGGTTCCAGGCCCGGTGTGAGGCCGCCGAGGGCTTCGAGCCGCTGCGGCTGGTGCTGGCCGTCTGAGGTCGGGGGCGTCGGCGCGCAGCACCGACGCCCCGACGCAGATCGCTTCCCCATTCCACCGCTGCACCGTGCTGCGCCACCGCAGATCGTTGCAGCTGGCGAGGATGCGGCACCAACCCCACGATGCGGGCCCAGTGGCGGGGCTGATGTTGCATTCTGTCTCGGCGTCACATCCTGGCTCGCCGTCGCCCCCCGATGCCGTGACGCGAGCCCGGTCCTGACGCCAGGCACCCACCGCCTCAGGGGTCTCCACACTCGGCGGCTCGAGCTGGACCAGCGACGTCCATCGCACCAGCGTCTCCGGCTCTGCGCCGGCGTGACGAGTCCCCGTCCGAGGCAGCCCCTCCGGCGGTTGCGGGCCTCGCCGTTCCTGTCGGCCAGGGCCACGATCCTGCTTCCTCTGGTACGGGACCTCGGGGAAGCGCCGCCGGCTGGGGGTCCTGGCTCGGGCGACGACGGGGTCCGCGCCCGACGCGGCCTGGCTCAGGCTCCGAGGGGGCCCGGCGGCGCGGCAGGCGCAGCGGTGCCACCGCCCGCCTGGTCGCCCGGCCGGTCGAAGAACCAGGTCGTGGAGAGCTGCTCCGGTTCGAGAGGTGCCGGTGCTGCTTCCTCGTCAGCGGGAGCGGCGTCCACGGGTGCCGGTGCAGCCTCCTCGTCAGCGCCAACGGCGTCCACAGGTGCCGGTGCAGCCTCCTCGGCAGGGGGAGCACCGTCCACGGGTGCCGGTGCAGGCTCCGGAGCCTGCTCGCCGCGCTCGCCCGGCCCACCTGCACCCTCGAGGTCACGGTCTGGTGTGACGCTCTCACCACCGGAGGCCGTCACCAGCACCGGGCGACCGTTCGAGACCCCGGAGGCCGCGGGAGTCATCGCTCCCGTGCTCGGCTCAGCGGTGACGACCATCCAGGCCACCTGCTCGTCAGACACCACCTCGGGTGCCGGCGGCTCCAGGTCGCGACGGTCCGGCGCAGCACCGTCCGCCGGGCTCGGGCTCGGGCTCGGGCTCGGGCTCGGGCTCGGGCTCGGGTCACCGTCGGAGGGCCGCACGAGCCGAGGTTCGGTGGCCTCCTCGATCGTCTGACGCGTGGCGTCCCCGGCAGTCCTCGACGACGTGCCATCGGTCGGGTCCTCGCGGTCACGGGCCCCCTCGAGGCTCGCGGCTCTCGGCGCGCGCTCGCCCGTGGCCGTGCCCGCACCGGCACCCGTGGCCGTGCCCGCACCGGTGTCCGTGGCCTGCCTCGCCCTCGGTGCCGGCTCGATCTCGTCGGCCTCGTCGGCCGCCCGCACGATGGCGACCCTCACGTCCTCGGTCCGGTGCTCGGCCGACTCACGCTCCGGCGCGCGCTCGGCTGGCGTCACGCTGCCACGCTCGGCCCGGAGCCCGACCGTCACGCCGGGCCGGGGCTCGATCTCCGACCCGGACCCGGACCCGGACTCGGGTCTCGCCCGGTTCGTCGCCTCGGCCGCCGCGCCGGCAAGGCCACCAGGTGGCAGGGCGGCCGCCTCACGCACCGGTTGTTGCTCGTCAGCCTCCGCCGTCGACGCGGAGGCCGGCCGTGCTGCGGGTCCCGGCGCAGATCGCGGCTCGGGATCGGGCTCGGGATCGGGCCGCGACTCGGGCTCCGGTGCGGGCCGAGGGGCTGTCGCAGTCTCCGCAGGAGGCTCCGCCGGCGCGGCACGCTCCTCCGGCGCTGGCTCGGGCTCCGGCGCTGGCTCGGGCTCCGGCGCGGGAGCCGCTGCGGCTCGCGAAGTCGCCCTCGGGGTCGGCTGCTCGGTGTCGTCCTCCGCCTCCGGCGTCTGTGACGCCCGAGGCGACCGAGCCTCGTCCCCGGCCATCCCGGGCCAGGAGAAGTCCCACGCGCCCGAGGTGCCCCACGGCGTCGGGGCGTCTGCGCTGCGGTCCCCGCTCGTGCCACCGCCAGCCGCGCTCCTCGGCTGCCGGTCAGCATCCCCGGGGGCGCCGGCCTCTCCCGAGCCGGACCCGCGAGAGCTGGGAGCGTCGGGCGCGGCGAGCGTCGCCGGCACCTCACCACCGGCCGTGGGACGCAAAGACGATCCGCGTCGCGCAGCGTCACCCGGCGCGTCACCGCGAAGACGCCCGCCCCCGTCAGTGGTGGGATCATCCGTGGCCGACGGTGCAGACGTCTCCTCGCTCGGGGGAGCCGTCTCCGCGGACGCGGGTGCGCTGATCCCGAAGACCGACTCCCCGTTGGAGGAAGCGCCGGCGTCATCGGGCCCGCTCTGCGCACCGGACGCGATCGCCAGGCCCAGCGTGGCACCCACGGCGAGGAGCCCGCCGTTCTTCCAGGCGCGCCCGCTGGGCGGCGTCAGCCTCGTCGACATGCTGCTCCTCTGCCTTCTCGGGGCACCTCGGAAAGGAGTGCCTCATGGAGTTCCGCAACGTAGCAGCGGCCATTCACCACACGGTCCGCAATCTCTGGTGCCGGATACCGAGATACCTCCACCATTCAGGGGAGACAAGAGATCGAGGGCTCGACGACACCCATGACGCCGACCGCCGCCGCGGGGTGCTGCAAGGAGATCGCCCGAGCATCCGGGGACGAGAGCCGGCGGATTCCCGGGCGCCAGGCTCACCCGATCAGCCCCGTGATGGTCACCTCATCGGGCTAGTCGAGTGTGGCGATCCCTACCGTTCTGTGCATCCCTGCCCTGCGCGCGACGCGGCCGATCGCGGCGCTGCGCTCGGCCAGGTCATCCAGCCACGCCCGCTGGGCTGAGTCCACCGCGAGGAGGAACGGCTCGACGAGGACGATCGCCGTCCCAGCCGACGCACAGGGCGCCAGCAGCGCGTCGTAGCGCTCCTCGAACTCTTCACGTCGCCGGGCTGAGCGGCGTCGGAGCGGCGTCCGGTGTCGGAGCGGCGTCCGGTGTCGTTGATGCCCACCGCCACCGAGAGCACGTCGGGATGCTCGGCCAGCACGTCACGGTCCCACCGAGCGGCCACGTCGACGAGCCGGTCACCGCTGATGCCGCGGTTGACCACCACGGAGGCTCGGCCCAGCATCCGGGCGAGCATCGCGACGTACCCCGGCCCAGCGGCCCTGCGCCGAGGTCGCGGCCGAGACCGCCGGTGCGGCCCGCGTCGGTGAGGGAGTCCCCGATCATCACGAGGCGGGCTGGCGTCGGGGCGGTGCGCGGCGTCACGCCCACGACCCTGGGGCTGGGGGCTGCGCGGACCCGTCGAGCAGGATCGATGAGCATCCCTGGCCGTGGCCCACGGGCGCCCCGCCGCGCCGCCCGTATGTCAGGACATGGCTTGACACCGAGCAGCCATGAGCGCCAGAGTGCCCGGAGCGCGGCCCCCGCCGGTGCCGCTCCCATCACGACGACGTGGAGGCGCACGTGGCCCTGGCCGCACGGCGCGACCCGCACCACCGGAGGACCGCGTGACGCTCACCGACGACCTGCCGACCGCGCTCGCCGCCCGGACCACCCCCACCGCCCTGTGGAACGACTCCGCGGAGATCGGCGAGCTCACGCGCTCCATCGCGTGGGGCGCCGTCGGGGCCACGTGCAACCCGGTCATCGCCCTCGCGGCCATCCACCACGACGCCCCCCGGTGGACCGCCCGCCTGCGAGAGCTCGCGCGGGCGCACCCGACCGCCGGGGAGTCAGCCCTGGGCTGGATGGTCGTCGAAGAGCTGTCGGTGGACGCGGCGAAGCTCCTCGAGCCGGCGTTCGAGGCGTCCGGGGGCCGCAACGGCCGGCTCTCGGTGCAGACCGACCCGCGCCTGCACCGCGACGCCGCCGCCCTGGTCGAGCAGGCGGTGCGCTTCTCGGCGCTCGCGCCGAACATCATCGTGAAGATCCCCGCCACGAGGACCGGGCTCGAGGCGATCGAGGAGTCCACGTACCGCGGCGTGTCGACCAACGCCACGATCTCCTTCACCGTGGCCCAGGCGGTCGCCGTCGCCGAGGCCGTCGAGCGCGGCCTCACCCGCCGCGAGCGCGAGGGCCTGCCGGTCGACGAGCTGGGCTCGGTCGCCTCGATCATGGGCGGGCGCCTGGTCGACTGGCTCAAGGCCAGCGCCGCGAAGGACCGCCTGCTGGTCGAGCCGGGCCACCTCGACTGGGCCGGCGTGGCGACGATCAAGAAGGCGCACCACCTCTTCGTCGAGCGCGGCTACCGGGTGCGCGTGCTCTCCGCGGCGTTCCGCACCCACCTCCAGTGGAGCGAGCTGCAGGGCGGCGACCTCGTGGTCTCCCCGCCGTTCGACTGGCAGGCCCGCATCAACGAGAACCGGGTCGCGGTGGACCCCCACGCCGTCGACCGCCCGGTGGACCCCGACGTCGTCGCCGCGCTGCACGAGAAGGTGCCCGAGTTCCGCAAGGCCTACGACGAGGACGGCCTCGCCGTCGGCGACTTCGAGCGCTTCGGCGCCACGGTGCGCACGCTGCGCCAGTTCCTCGAGGCCGACGCGGCGCTCGACGAGCTGGTGCGCGACGTCCTGGTCCCCCAGGTCTGAGGCGCCCACCGTGAGCGGGACCACCACCACCAGCCCCATCACCGGCAGCACCGACCTCCACCTGCCTGCGGGCTCCAGCAGGCAGGGCGCCTGGGACGTCGTCGTCACCCCGCAGAGCGCGGGATGGGGATGGACGTCGCTGCGCGTGGCCGACGTGGGCCCCGGCGCACGGCTCGTCCTCGACACGGGCGGCGAGGAGGTGGTCCTGGTCCCCCTGCGCGGCGGGCTCGACGTCACGGTCGGCGCGCGCACCCACCGTCTCGACGGCCGCGCGTCGGTCCTCGACGGCCCCACCGACGTGCTGTACCTGCCGCAGGGAACCCGGGCGGTGATCACCGCTCGGGACGCTGGTGGCGCGCGGGTGGCCGCGCCGGGCGCGCTCGTCGGCGACGTCCGCGACCGGCTCCCGGTGCGACGGGTCGCGGCCGCCGACGTCGCGGTCGAGCTGCGCGGCGCCGGCACGTGCACCCGGGAGGTCCGCAACTTCGCCTCCGCGGACGTCCCGCTGTGCTACCGGCTCATCGCCGTGGAGGTGATCACGCCCGGGGGCAGCTGGTCGTCGTACCCGCCGCACAAGCACGACGAGGCCAGCGCGGTCGAGAGCGAGCTGGAAGAGGTCTACTACTACGAGGTCCAGCCGGGCCCGAGCGGCCAGCCCGGTGTGGGGTACCACCGCACCTCCGGCACGCCGGAGCGCCCCGTGGACGTGCTCGTCGAGGTGCGCGACCGCGACGTCGTCCTCGTCCCCCACGGGTGGCACGGCCCGTGCATGGCCTCGCCGGGGAACCACCTCTACTACCTCAACGCCATGGCCGGGCCGTCACAGGACCGTTCCTGGCGCATCGTCGACCACCCCGACCACGCGTGGGTGCGCGACACCTGGGCGGACCAGCCCCTCGACCCGCGCCTGCCGCTGCACGAGACCCGTGAGGAGCGCCCGTGAGCACCGTGCGCCTCACCGTCGCCCAGGCGACGATCCGCTTCCTGGCCGCCCAGCACGTCGAGCGCGACGGCGAGCGCCAGCGGTTCTTCGCCGGGTGCCTCGGCATCTTCGGCC
>JARIBR010000142.1 GCA_029258695.1 Quadrisphaera sp. | reverse complement strand
ACCAGATCGGCATCCCGTGGCACTGGGGACCCAACGGCATCACCACCGGTGACGCCGCCAACGAGCTCGTCGAGATCGTGCTCGACCCCAACGTCCACATCCAGGACAAGGTCGGCACGTGCGACGTGCAGCCCGGCAGGCGCCCGCGCGGGCCCGACCTGCTGCGCTACGTGGCCGAGTACCGCCGCCGCGCGGGCCTGCCCACCGACGACGACGTGCCCGCCAGCCGAGGAGGCATCGGATGACCGCTCAGCCGACGACAGCGTTCGAGACCAGCGGCGGACCCCGCGGCGAGACGTTCGACCCGACGGGGGCGTCCGGCTACGGCCACGACCACCCGCCCCGCAAGGGCTTCTTCACCGACACCTCGCTGTGCATCGGCTGCAAGGCCTGCGAGGTGGCGTGCAAGCAGTGGAACGACGTCCCCCAGGACGGCGCCCTGGAGCTCACGGGGGAGTCCTACGACAACACCAGCGATCTCGGCGCGTCCACGTGGCGCCACGTGGCGTTCATCGAGCAGGCCGTGCCCGTCAAGCCCCCCGTCTCCCTGGGGATGCCGTCGCTGCGCCCCGTCGACACCATGCCGCCGGACGGCGTCTCCGCGCAGGGCCCCTCGGGCTCGGGCCAGGGCGTGCGGTGGCTGATGTCCTCCGACGTCTGCAAGCACTGCACGCACGCCGCGTGCCTGGACGTCTGCCCCACCGGAGCCCTGATCCGCACCGAGCACGGCACGGTCATCGTGCAGGACGACGTCTGCAACGGCTGCGGGTACTGCGTGCCGGCCTGCCCCTACGGCGTCATCGGCAAGCGGGAGTCCGACGGCAAGGCCCACAAGTGCACGCTCTGCTACGACCGCATCAGCGATGCCGACGAGCCGCAGGAGCCGGCGTGCGCGAAGGCGTGCCCGACCGACTCCATCCAGTTCGGGGTGCTCGACGAGCTGCGCGAGCGGGCCGACGCCCGCCTCGCCGAGCTCCAGAGCCGCGGTGAGCCCAACGCCCAGCTCTACGGGCACGACCCGGACGACGGGGTGGGCGGCGACGGTGCCTTCTTCCTCCTCCTCGACGACCCCGAGGTCTATGGCCTGCCGCCGGACCCGGTGGTCACCACCCGGGACCTCCCGTCGATGTGGCGTCACGCGGGCGCCGCGGCCCTCGCGCTCGCCGGCGCGGCAGCCGTGACGTTCCTCGGGCGGCGATCCTAGTGCCCGTCGGTGGCGGGAAGCGTGACCCGCTGGACCGCCGGGAGGAGATGACCGGAGCGTCGATGCTGGAGCGCAGCGGCAGCTCCGGCCCTGGCCGCAAGGACCCCGGGCAGCAGGGGTCGGGCGGCGGGGGCCGCAAGCGGCGGCGCGGCTCGGAGTCGCTCATGGTGCCCGAGGCGGAGTTCGAGTCCTACTACGGGCGTCCCATCATCAAGGCGCCGGTGTGGCAGATCATGGACATCGCCGGGTACCTCTACCTCGGCGGGCTCGCGGGCTCGTCGTCGGTGGTGGGAGCGCTCGCCGACGCCACCGGCCGCCCGACGTTGCGCAAGGGCTCGCGCCTGGTCGCCGGCGGCGCTGCCGTCGTCAGCACCGTGGCGCTCGTGCACGACCTCGGGGTGCCCACACGGTTCGTCAACATGCTGCGGGTCTTCAAGTGGACCTCGCCCATGAACGTGGGGTCGTGGATCCTCGCCCCCTTCGCCACCCTGGCCGGGGTGGCGATGGCCACCGAGCTCCCCGGTGTGGTCCTGCCCGTCGTGCGCGTCGTGGGCGGGGAGAAGCTCGCCGGGGTGGCGGAGAAGGTCATGCCGGGCATCGGCAGCGTGACGGGTGCCGGGTCGGCCCTCTTCGGTCCGGCGCTGACCACCTACACGGCCGTGCTCATCGCCGACACCGCCGTGCCGGCCTGGCACGACGTCTACCCCGAGCTGCCGTTCGTCTTCGCCGCCAGCGGCATGGCCAGCGCCGGCGGCGCCGGCATGGTCGCGGCCCCGGTCACCGAGGCCGGTCCGGCGCGCCGGATGGGCGTGCTCGGTGCGGGCGCGGAGCTGGCGCTGATGGAGCGCATGGAGCGCCGCGTCGGCCTCGTCGGCGAGGTCTACTCGCAGGGACGCTCCGGCGCGCTGCTCAAGGCCTCGCGCGCGGCGTTGGCCACCGGGAGCGTGGGAGCGCTGATCGCGCCGCGCCTCGGGCGGTGGGGCAGGACCGTCCAGGTGCTCTCGGGCCTGGCGCTCAACGCCGGCGCCGCGCTGACGCGCTTCGGGATCTACGAGGGTGGCGTCGCGTCGGCGAAGGACCCGAAGTACACCGTGATCCCGCAGCGCGAGCGCCTCGAGGCGCGCCGGGCCGCCCGCGCCGCCTCGGGTGGTGACGGAGGCCGGTCGCCGCAGGGCTGAGGCTCCACCGCCGGCCGAGGCGCCACCGGGGCGTCAGCGCACCACCACCGTCGCGTCGCCCACCGAAGGGTGCCCGGCGGCCACCAGCTCGCCGACGACCGGCGCGCCCGGGACCTCGCCGGCCACGAGCAACCCGCCGGAGGTCTGGGCGTCGGCGAGGAGCAAAAGCTCGTCCTCGCCGACCTCGGACCTCAGGTGGGGCCTCACCCAGTCGAGGTTGCGCCGGGTCCCTCCGGAGACGTACCCGTCGCGCAGCGCCTCGCGGGCGCCGTCGAGGTAGGGCACGGCGGCCGACTCCACCACCGCGGCCACCCCGGAGGCGCGCGCCATCTTGTAGAGGTGGCCGAGCAGCCCGAACCCGGTGACGTCGGTGGCGCACCGCAGGCCCGCGGCGCGTGCCGCCCTGGAGGCGTCGCGGTTCAGCGCCGTCATCGACGCCACCGCCTGGTCGAAGACCTCACCGGTGGCCTTGTGTCGCGAGTTCAGCACCCCGACCCCCAGCGGCTTCGTCAGCGACAGGGGCACGCCGGGGCGCCCCGCGTCGTTGCGCAGGAGCTCGCTCACCTGCGCCGTGCCCGTCACGGCCATCCCGTACTTCGGCTCCGGGTCGTCGACGCTGTGCCCGCCGGCGACGAAGCACCCGGCGGAGGACGCCACGTCGAGGCCCCCGCGGAGCACCTGCCCGGCGAGCTCCATCGGCAGGGACTCCCGGGGCCAGCACAGCAGGTTGAGGGCGACGAGCGGCTCCCCGCCCATCGCGTACACGTCGGAGAGGGCGTTGGCGGCGGCGATGCGTCCCCAGTCGTAGGCGTCGTCGACGACGGGGGTGAAGAAGTCGGTGGTGGCGATGATCGCCCGATCCCCGTCGAGGCGCACCGCCGCGGCGTCGTCCCCGCCGTCGAGGCCGACGACCAGCTCGGCGCCGGGCACCGCCGGCGTGGTCGAGACGCCCCCCAGCGACGCCACGACGGCCTCGAGCTCACCGGGCGGGATCTTGCACGCGCACCCCCCGCCGTGGGCGTATCCGGTCAGTCGTCCGCGCTGCGTGGTCACCGCGAAAGGCTAGGTCCGCGTCGCCCGGCTAGCCTGGTGGGGCGCCGTGCTGCTCCTGCGAGCGCGCGGCGAGGAGGCGTCAGGGTTCCTGGTGGTCCCCGCGGTCTTCAACACCGACGAGACCGAGCACCTCGGTCTGGCGGGTTCGATTCCCGTCCGCCTCCGCCGCTGCGCGCGCTCACCACCCCGCCTACCGTGGAGGTCGTGAGCGCCCCGCCCGACCCTCGCCGGGCGGTTCCCCGTACCGACGCCGTCCTCGCAGACCCGGGCCTGGCGCCGGCAATCGCCAGCCTGGGCCGCCCGCTCGTCAAGTCGGCCGTGGTCGCGGCCCAGCAGCGGGTGCGCGAGGGATCTCTGGAGCCCGCCGGGCTGATCGCTGCCGTGCTCGCCGGCCTGCCGAGCACGGCCTCGAGCCTGCGCCCCGTCCTCAACGCGACCGGCGTGCTGCTCCACACCAACCTCGGGCGGGCCGCCCTGTCGCCGGCGGCGGTGGCGGCGATCACCGACGCCGCGGGGACCACCGACGTCGAGCTGGACCTCGCGACCGGCACGCGGGCCCGGCGCGGTCGCGGCGCGATGGCCGCGCTGGCCGCCGCGGTGCCCGACGCCGGCGGCGTCCACGTGGTCGGCAACGGCGCCGGCGCCCTGGTCCTCGCCGTCACCGCGCTGGCCGCCGCCGGTCGGGTGGTCATCTCCCGCGGGGAGATGGTCGAGATCGGCGACGGGTTCCGCCTCCAGGAGCTCATCACCTCCACCGGCGCGCAGCTGCTCGAGGTCGGCACCACCAACCGCACCCACCTGCAGGACTACGCCGGCGCCCTCGACGCCGTCGGCGACGCGCCCAGCATCGTGCTCAAGGTCCACCCCTCCAACTTCCGCATCACCGGCTTCACCTCCGCGCCGCCCACCGCGGACCTCGCCGCGCTGTGCCGCGAGCGCGGCGCCTCGCTCGTCGTCGACATCGGCTCGGGCCTGCTCGCCCCCCACCCTCTGCTGCCCGAGGAACCGGACGCCGCCACCGCGCTGCGCGCCGGCGCCGACCTCGTGACGGCCAGCGCCGACAAGCTGCTCGGCGGCCCCCAGGGCGGGCTGGTGCTGGGGCGCGCCGACGCGGTCGAGCGGGCCCGTCGACACCCCCTCGCGCGGGCGCTGCGCGTCGACAAGCTCATGCTCGCGGCGCTGGAAGCCACCCTCACGGGCCCGACGCCGCCGGTGATCGCCGCGCTGGAGATCCCTGTCGCCGAGGTCGCCGCGCGGGCGGAGCGTCTGCGACGAGCCCTGGTCCGCGGCGCCGGTGGTGCGCTGGGCGATGCCGACGTGTCCGTGGTGACGAGCACCGCGGTCGTGGGCGGCGGTGGCGCGCCGGGCGTCCCGCTGCCCAGCGCCGGGCTGTCGCTGCCCGCGCCCTTCGCCGAGGCGCTGCGCTCCGGGAGCCCGCCGGTGGTGGCCCGCCTCGAGGACGGCGCCACCGTGGTCGACCTGCGCTCGGTGCCTCCCACCGCCGACGCCGACCTGCTCGCCGCTCTCGTGGCCGTCGCACGCGCTCTCGTCGCCGACGCGCACGCTGTCGCGCCGCGAACCCCCTCGAGCGACCGGGAGGGCTGAGGCGTGCACGTCATCGCCACCGCCGGCCACGTCGACCACGGCAAGTCCACCCTCGTGCGGGCCCTGACGTCGATGGAGCCCGACCGGTACGAGGAGGAGCGCCGGCGCGGCCTGACCATCGACCTCGGCTACGCGTGGACGACCCTGCCCGCGGCCGGCGGCCCGAGCGGGGCCGGTGGGGGCGGCGCGGGCACCGAGCAGGTGGCCTTCGTCGACGTCCCCGGCCACGAGCGCTTCGTCACCACGATGCTCGCCGGCGTCGGTCCGGTGCCCGCGGCGATGCTCGTGGTGGCCGCGGACGGCGGGTGGATGCCGCAGTCGGGCGAGCACCTCGACGCCCTCGACGCCCTCGGCGTGCGCCACGGCCTGCTGGTGATCACCCGCAGCGACCTCGCCGACCCCGCACCGGCGATCGCCGCGGCCCGCGAGCAGCTCGCCGCCACCACGATGGCCGGCGCCCCGCACGTCGCGGTCTCGGCGACCACCGGCGCGGGGATGGGCGAGCTGCGCTCCGCGCTGGCCGGGGTCCTGGGGCGGCTGCCCACCCCGGACCCGGCGGCGCCGGTGCGCCTGTGGGTGGACCGCTCGTTCACCATCCGCGGCGCAGGCACCGTCGTGACGGGGACCCTGCCCGCGGGCACGGTCGCCGCGGGGGACCGGCTGACGACGGCGGACGGTGCCAGCGTCACCGTCCGCAGCGTCCAGAGCCTCGGCGCGCCGGTGCAGCGGGCGAGCGGCGTGGCGCGCGTGGCGCTGAACCTTCGCGGGACGCCGCCCGACGCCCTGAGCCGCGGCGCCGCGCTCGTCACGCCCGGGAGCGCGCGGTGGGTCTCCGTGCTCGACGTCCGCCTGCAGGTCAGCGAGCGGGGCGCCGCCGCGCGCCCGGACGAGGCGCCGCGCCTGCCGGAGGAGCTCGTGCTGCACGTCGGCGCGGCCGCCGTCCCCGCGCGCGTCCGGGTGCTCGGGGCCGGGGGCGCGGGCGAGCCCGACGGGGCCGGCGGACAGGACGCAGCGACCGTGGCCGGCGCGCCACGCGGGTCCGACCTCGGGGACGTCCGTCGGGGCCGCCTGCTCAGCGCCCGGCTGACCCTGCGCGACCCGCTGCCGCTGCGGGTCGGCGACGTCGCCCTGCTGCGCGACCCCGGCGCCCACCGTGTGGTCGCCGGCGTGACGGTGCTCGACCCGGCGCCCCCCGCCCTGCGGCGTCGCGGCGCTGCGCGGGCGCGCGCGGCGGTGGTGGCCGGGCTGCCCGCGGTCGCCGACGCCGCCGGCGAGCTGTCCCGCCGGGGCGTGGTGCGCCGCGAGGACCTGGTCCTCCTCGGCGCGGCGCCGGCCGACGTCGACGCGCTGGCCGAGAACCTCTCCGGCGCCGGCGGCCTGAGCGCCGGCGGATGGCTGGTCGCTCCGGCGACGGTGGTCCGGTGGCGCCGCGCGCTGGGCGCCGCGGTAGCGCAGCACGCCGCCGAGCGACCCCTGGAGCCGGGGATGCCGGTCGAGGCCGCGCGCCAGGGCCTCGGGATCCCGGCGTCGGAGCTGGTGGCGCCGCTCGCGGCCCTGCCCCTGGAGGGTCAGGTGGCCCTGAGGCTGCGCGACGGGCGGCTGTCACCGGCCACCGGCGGCGCGGGCACGTTGCCGCCGGCCGTCCAGCGCTCCGTGGACGCGGTGCTCGCCGACCTCGAGGCCGCGCCGTTCGTCGCCCCCGACGCGAACCGCCTGCGAGACCTCGGCCTCGGCACGCGCGAGCTGGCCGCCGCTGTGCGCGCGGGCGCCCTGGAGAAGGTCGCCGACGGCATCGTCCTGGCGCCGGGCGCGCCGCAGCGGGCCGCAGCGGCGCTCGCCGGCCTCGACCAGCCGTTCACCCTCAGCCAGGCGCGCCAGGCGTGGGGGACCAGCCGGCGCGTCGCGGTACCCCTGCTGACCCTGCTCGACGCCCGGCGCCTGACGCTGCGCCACCCCGACGACACGCGTCGCCTCGCGCCCTAGGGTCGCCGCCGTGGACCTCGACGCCTGCGCCGCCGACAACCGGGCCAGCTGGGACGACCGCGTGGCCGTCCACGTGGCCTCACCGGACTACGCGGTGCAGCGCTTCGTCGACGACCCGGCGTTCCTCTCCGACGTGGTCGCGGTCGACGCCCCGCTCCTCGGCGACGTCGCCGGCCTGCGCGTGGCCCACCTGCAGTGCCACATCGGCACCGACTCGATCTCCCTGGCACGCCTCGGGGCGCGGGTGAGCGGGCTCGACTTCTCCGCCGCCGCGATCGACGCCGCCCGTGACCTCGCCCGCCGCACCGGCACGGACGCGGAGCTCGTCGTCGCTGGCGTCGGCGACGCGCCCGCCGCCCTGGGACGCCGGTTCGACGTCGTCTACACCTCGGTGGGAGTGATCAGCTGGCTGCCTGACCTCGACCGCTGGGCCGCCGCCGTCGCCGGCCTGCTCGTCCCCGGCGGGCGGCTGTACGTGCGGGACATGCACCCGGCGCTGTGGCCGTGGGAGGGCGTCGACGGGCAGCCCGTGCTCACGTACCCCTACGTCACGCCGCGCGAGGAGCCGGTCACCACCGACGAGCAGGCCACCTACGTCGAAGGGGACGTCAGCTCGATCACGCACACCCGCCGGCACGAGTGGAACCACCCGCTGTCCGAGGTGGTCACCGCGGTGGCCGGCGCGGGCCTGCGCATCGACCGTCTCGCGGAGCACGACGGGCTGGACTGGCCCGCGCTGCCGGGCGTGACGCGCGAGGGCCTGCAATGGTTCCTGCCCGAGCCGCTGCGCGGGAAGGTCCCGGCCACGTTCTCGCTGTGGGCCAGCGCGCCGGACCGGTGACGTCCCCGGCGCGGGCCACCTCGGGCGACCACCGGGCACTCGGGACCACCCGGGACCACCCGCACGCTGCTGATCCAGTGCGCCTCCGCCCTCGACTGCCTAGGGTCGCGGCCATGGACCTGCGTCTGCGCCGTGTCGTCGAGGGCGACGCGCCGGCGCTCGCGGCGCTGCGCCGGGCCAACCGGGACTTCCTCGCCCCCTTCGAGCCGGAGCGTGACGAGGCGTTCTTCACCACGCAGGGCCAGTCGTCGATGATCGCCGACCTCCTCCTGCGCGCCGATGCCGGGCTCGTGGTGCCGCTGGTCATCGAGGTCGACGGTGAGCCGGTCGGGCAGGCCAGCATCAACGACGTGGTCCGCGGGGCCTTCCAGTCCGCCCACCTCGGCTACTGGCTCAGCGAGGACCGCACCGGTCGGGGGATCGGCACCGCGGCCGTGGCCGCGGCGGTGTTCATCGCCTTCGACGAGATGGGGCTGCACCGCCTCCAGGCGGACACGCTGCTCGACAACGTCCCCTCGCAGAAGGTCCTCGCGCGCAACGGGTTCGTGCGCATCGGCCTGGCGCCTCGCTACCTGCGGATCGCGGGGCGGTGGCAGGACCACGTGCTGCACCAGCTCCTCGCCGACGACCACCGGGACCCCCCTCGCGCACCGTGACGGCGTGCTGGCGCTCACCACGCTCCCGCGTCGTTCGGGTCGTTCGGGTCGTTCTGGTCGTCCACGGGGTGTGCACCCTCAGCGATCCTCGGACATCGAGGTCGTCATGCACCTGCGCCCAGCGACCTCCCAGAATGCTGCACCGCGGCGGATTGCGGCACCAGCCCCACCACCTCGGCGCTTTCACGTGGCGGGGGCAGCATCCCGGCGCGCTGCAGCATTCTGGCGGGGTGCAGCAATCCGCCGCGGTGCAGCATTCTGGCGAGACGGGACCCACCGGGGGACAGGCCGTCTGGGGGGCCGTGGCCGCGCAGGGGCTCACGCTGCGGCCTGCCCTGCTGGTCAGCGCCGGGAGAGGGTGATCGGCGCGGGCCACGGGTCAGCACGGGGCAGCGTCAGCGCCGCTCACGCCGCCAGGTGTCCCCAGTCGCCCGAGAGCTCCGCCCACGGCCCGACGGCGGCGACGCGCCCGCTCTCGAGCACCACCACCCGGTCCGCCCGCGAGAGCGCCGCGCGCTTCGCCGACGCGCCGAGCACCGTGGCCCCCCGAGCGCGCAAGGCCTCCCACAGCTCCACCTCGGTGCGGGCGTCCAGGGCGGAGGAGACGTCGTCGGCGACCAGAAGCTCGGCGCCGGTGGCCAGCGCCCGCGCGAGAGCCAGCCGCTGCACCTGCCCGCCGGACAGCCGCACCCCGCGGTGACCGACGAGGGCGCCGCGCCCCCCGGCGGCCTCGAGGTCGGCGGTCATGCGCGCGTCGTCCAGCGCCGCGTCGATGGAGCGCTCGTGGTCGAGCATGACGTTCTCCGCCACCGACCCCGACAGCACCCGGGGCACCTGCCCCACGTAGGCCACCTGCCCGGGCCGCAGGAACAGCTGCGGGTCGCGCACGTCCACGCCGTTCCACCGGATCTCCCCGTCGTGGTCGACGAGGCCCGCGATCGCCGCCAGCAGGCTGGACTTCCCCGAGCCCACCCGTCCAGCGAGGAGCACCAGCTCGCCGGCGTCGACGCTCAGGTCGACCCCGGAGACGCCGACGGTCCCGTCGTCGTGCACGGCGTCGAGGCCGGCGAGCTCGAGGCGCCGCAGGGCCACCCGCGGGGCGGCCGGCGGCGCCGGGGCGGTGCCGGCGCGCAGGTCCACCCCTGCCGGCAGCATCACGAGGTCCTCCCCGCCGGAGAGCTCGGTGGTGGCGCGCAACCACCGCTGGGCGACGGGCGCCTGGGTGATGACCGCGCCGGCGACGGTGCCGAACCACCCGAAGCCGCTGGCGGCGACGGAGACGGCGAGGGCGGTGGGGAGCCCCCAGAAGCCGCCGAGGAACGCCGCCCACGCGGCGACGACGCCGAGCTGGACCATGAGCACCGGCACCCCGTCGAGCAGGGAGCGCACCCGGAACTCCCGGATCGAGGCGTCCATGCGCGTGGAGTCGACGGCGGTGAGGTGCTCCTGGACCACGGACGTGGCGGCGGCGAGCTTGACGGTGCGGGCGGCGTCCATGGCGCTCACCAGCGACCGGCCGAAGATCGCCCGCTGGTCCCCGGCGACGCGAGCCGAGGAGCCAGCCAGCGGCGCTCCGGCGGCGGAGACCACCGCGGAGACCACGAGGATCGCGCCGACCACCCCTGCGGCGAGCACGCCCTGGCTCACGTCGCCGGTATCGACGACGGTGAGCACGCCGAGGACGACCACCGTCAGGACGCCGGTGATGACGTCGACCCAGCGGTCGGTGTAGATGAGGAACCGCTCGGAGTCCAGCGCGCGGGCGCTGACCTCCCCGGGGGGGGTGCGGACCAGGCGGCGCTGCATGGTCTGCCCGCGCAGCACGTTGAGGCGCATGCGCAGCGTCAGCGCCGACCACCACATCGGGTAGACGCGGAACGCCACGGCCAGGGCGACGGGGGACAGGAGCAGGGTCAGGGCGAGCACCACGGCGATCGACCAGGGAGCCTCGCCGCCGCTGCTCGCGTCCGCCAGGCGGTCGGTGAGGGCTCCGAAGAGCGTGCCGACCACCGCGCCGTAGGCGCCGAGCACCGTCGTGAGGAAGAAGCACGCGCCGCCCACGACGCCCCACCGCGGGTGGGCGAGCAGCAGGCGCACGACGGCGCGCGCCGTCGAGGGCCGCTGGGGAGGAGGGGGCGGGGCGACGTCCCGGCGCGCCGCGCGCGCGACGAGGCTGGGGCTCGACCCCGGGGCGGGGTGCGCGCCGCGGCTCGTCGTGCGGGGCGTGAGCGGTGAGCCGGCTCCTGCGGCCGGCACCGGTCCGTTCTGCGCGGGCGCGGCCCTGGTCGCCGCCGTCAGCGCGCCGCCCGCCACGCTCTCCCCGGCGGCCGCCAGCAGGTCCGCGAAGGGACCCGGCGTGGTGGCCAGCTCGCCACGCGGTCCGTGCTGCACCAGGCGTCCGCCGTCGAGGACGGCCACGGCGTCGGCGCGCTCGGTGGTCGCCAGGCGGTGCGCGATGACGAGGCCGGTGCGCCCGGCCAGCAGCGCCCGCGACGCCTGCTCCACCCTGGCCTCGGTCACCGGGTCCATGCGGGCGGTGGCCTCGTCGAGCACCACGACGGCGACGTCGCGCACGAGCAGGCGCGCGAACGCCACGAGCTGTTCCTCCCCGGCCGACAGGGTGGTCGCGCCGGTCCCCAGGCGTGTCTCGAGGCCATCGGGCAGCGACCGCGCCCAGCCGGCCAGCCCCAGCGCCTCCAGCGCCGCCTCGACCTGGGCGCGCGGCACCGCGGCGAAGAGGGTGATGTTCTCCTCCAGCGTCGCCGCGAGCAGCTCGGTGCGCTGGGTCACGACCCCGACGCGGGCGCGCAGGGCCTCGACGTCGAGCGCGGTGACGTCGATCCCGCCGACGAGAACCTGGCCGGGCTCGGGGTCGATGGCGCGCGAGAGCACCTGGGCCAGGGTCGACTTCCCGGAGCCGGAGCGTCCGACGAGCGCGCAGGTGGTCCCCGCGGGCACCGTGAACGAGACGTCGTCCAGGGCGAAGCCGCCGGGGTAGCCGACGGCCAGGCCGCGCAGCTCCACCGTCGCGGATCCCGGTGGCAGGTGGTCCCCGCCGGCGGGCTCGACGGGGGCGTCCAGCAGGCTGGCGATGCGCGAGAGCGCGCCGAGGCCCTCCTGGGCGTCGGGCAGGTGGTTGGTGACCTGGCTGAGCTGGCCGACGAAGGTGGTGACGAGCAGCCACAGCGTCACCAGCGCCGGGACGCCGAGGGTCCCGCCGGTCACCAGGGCGACGGAGGCGACGGCCAGGCCCGCGAGCAGCGCGTGGAGCACCACGCCGGTGGTGAGCATGACCCGCGCGCTCAGGATGCAGACGACCTCCGCGGCGTCGAGGACCGCCCTCGCGCGCCGGGCGTACTGGCGCACGACGTGGGGCTGGCCGAGGGAGGTGCGCACGTCGTCGCGCCCGGCGATGGCCTCCTCGAGCTGGGCGGCGTGGTCGGACCAGGTGACCTCCTCGGCCTCCTTCGCCGCGGCGATGCCCTTCGTGCGCCGCCACGCCAGGCCCACCACGGCGACGGCCACGACGGGGAAGGCGAGCCACGCCGGCCACCACGTGACGCCGGCGACGACCCAGGCGAGCACCGAGCGCATCACCGCGCGCACCATCTGCCAGCCCTGGAAGCGCAGGAGGGTCGCCACCTGGTACGGGTCGTCGTCGATGCGGTCGAGCACCTCGCCGACGCCGCGGTCGTCGATGACCGGCAGCGGCTGGTGCCAGGCGGCGTCGAGGAGGTCGGCGCGCAGGGCCTTCTCCGCCCGCCCCACGAGGCCGTAGAAGACGGTGCGCCCCGCGGTGTCCAGCAGGGCGGCGCCGACCAGCAGCGCGGCGAGAGCTGCGACCAGGGCCTGGGTCGGTCCGTCGGCGAGGCGTCCGGCGACCAGCGTCGCGGCGGTCTCGGCCGCGGCGGCGACCCCCAGGGCGACCAGGGCGATCGTCAGGGACCGCGAGGCGAGCCGGCGCCAGGTCAGCGGGGCGTGGCGGGCAGGCACGGCGGGACCTCGGATCGATGGCGGGCGGCATCGAGCGCTGGCGGGGACGCTCACCGCCGGGCTCGGCGCTCACCGTACCGAGGGGGTGGGACGTCGCGCGCGGGGTTTTCCCGCCGCCCGCACCGGGCGCCACACTGGGGGCATGCCCGCTGCCGAGACCCCGTCCACGCCCGAGCTGACGATCACCCGCCGCGTCGTGGGCCCGATGGGCAACGACGCGTACCTGCTGACCGCTCGTGGCGGCGAGCAGCTGCTGGTCGACGCCGCTGCCGACGCCCCGGCGCTGCTGGAGATGGTCGCCGCCGGCGCCCCGTCCGGCGCCCTGGCGAGCGTGGTGACCACCCACAGCCACCACGACCACGTGGGGGCGCTCGCCGAGGTCGTCGAGGCCACGGGGGCGGCGACCTTCGCCGGGGTCGACGACGCGCGTGACATCACCGCCGCCACCGGCGTCACCGTCGACACGCTCCTGGAGCACGGTGACGTGGTGAGCGTCGGCGACGTGGACCTCGAGGTCGTCCACCTGCGCGGGCACACCCCCGGGTCGATCGCGCTCGTGCACGCTCCCGACGGCGGGCCGGTGCACGTCTTCACCGGCGACTCGCTCTTCCCCGGCGGGGTGGGGAACACCGGGGGTGACGCGGAGAGGTTCACCCAGCTCCTCGACGACGTCACCGAGCGCCTCTTCGAGCGCTTCGACGACGACACGGTGGTCCATCCCGGCCACGGCGAGCCCACGACGCTGGGCGCCGAGCGGGGCGAGCTGGGCACGTGGCGCGAGCGCGGCTGGTGAGGCGCCCTGAGCTCTGCGCCTGAGCGCGCGCGTCGAGCACCGGTTTCGAGCGGTGCTCGAGCGGGGACCTCGTGCGCGCGACACGCCGCAGGGGACCGCACCGGCTCCCCGCTCGACGTGCCGGGACCGCCCGAACTCCCCGCTCGACGCCCAGAACGGGCGTCAAGAAGTTCTCCGGTTCCGCTTGACGCCACCTGGGTCAAACCCGACACTGAGCGCAGCCGCCGTCCAACGCAGAGTTGCTAGTTGGGCGCGGTCCCACGCCGCCGTGGACAGCCTCCGCGGTGGCCCCAGGACGCCCAGGAGGACTGATGCTCCGCAGAACGAGAAGGACCCTGCTCACGGCCACGATGGCCGGAGCGCTCATCGCGGCGACGGTGCCCGGCGCCGTCGCCGGACCGACGAGCCCCAGCAGCGCCGAGAGCTCCAGCACCCCTGACGCCGACTCCAGCGCAGCAGCACCCGCCGAGACCGGCTACGTGGTCCTGTACGAGGAGGGTGCCTCCGAGGCCGAGGCCCGCGCCGCCATCGAGGCGGCGGGCGGCACCGTGGTCTCCTCCGACGCGGAGGTCGGCTACGCGGTGGTCACCGCGGCCTCGGACGCCTTCATGGCTGCCGCCGGCGAGGCGGAGGCCCTGGTCGGGGCGGCTCGGAACACCAGCATCGGTGCCACGCCCGACGCAGCGCCCGCCGCGGACCAGGTGGACGCCATCGACGAGGTCGAGCGCCTCTCCGACGCCGACCGGGCCGAGGCCGCCGCCACCGCGCGGCGGGGCGCCGGGCGCGGCGTCACCCCGGACGGCGCGACGGGCCGCGGGAACGCCACCGAGGGCGAGCCGCTGAGCGACCGGCAGTGGGACATGCGCGCCATCAACGCCACCCCGGAGGGTTCCTACGCCGTGGAGCGCGGCAAGAAGGGCGTCAGGGTCGGCGTCATCGACACCGGCGTCGACGGCTCCCACCCGGACATCGCCCCCAACTTCGACGCCGACGCCAGCCGCAACTTCACCACCGACATCCCCGCCATCGACGGGGAGTGCGAGGTCGAGGGCTGCGTGGACCCGGCCGACGTCGACGACGACGGGCACGGCACCCACGTGGCGTCGACCATCGGCTCGCCGGCCAACGGGATCGGCATCGCCGGTGTCGCCCCCGGCGTCACGCTGGTCAACCTGCGCGCCGGCCAGGACAGCGGCTACTTCTTCCTCCAGCCCACCCTCGACGCCATCTCCGAGGCGGGGCGCTCGGGGATCGACGTCATCAACATGAGCTTCTACGTCGACCCGTGGCTGTACAACTGCACCGCCAACCCGGCTGACAGCCCTGCGGAGCAGCGGGAGCAGCGCATCGTCGTGGCCTCCGTCCAGCGAGCCCTCGACTTCGCGCGGGCCGGAGGGGTGCTGCCGGTCTCGGCGTCGGGCAACGGCGCCACCGACCTCGGTGAGCCGGGCGTGGACGCCTCCAGCCCCGACTACCCCGTCGACGAGAACGGCGACCCGGTGGCCGCCCGCGAGCGCACCATCGACAACAGCACCTGCCTGTCCATGCCCTCCGAGGCGGACGGTGTCGTGACCGTGAACTCGACGGGGCCCTCCGGACGCAAGGCGTACTACTCCAACTACGGCACCGAGCAGTCCGACGTCTCGGCGCCCGGCGGTGACGCCTTCGACACCGCCGACGACCGCGCCGACCCGGCCGGGCTGATCCTCGCCGCCTACCCCGAGCACCTCGCCCGGCTGTCCGGCGACGTCGACGAGGCCGGCAACCCGACCACGCCGTTCGTCGTGAAGGACTGCCAGGACGACGTCTGCGGGTACTACCAGTACCTGCAGGGCACGTCGATGGCCGCACCCCACGCGGCCGGCGTCGCCGCGCTGGTGGTCAGCCGCTACGGCGCGAAGGACAGCAAGCGTCCCGGGGAGATCGGCCTGTCACCGGACAAGACCGAGATGGTCCTGCTCGGGACGGCGAGCGACGTGGCCTGCCCGGACCCGCGCGAGCAGGTCTACCGCCTCGTGCGTGCCTCCGGCACGACGGAGAGCACCGCTACCTGCGACGGTCCCGCGGACCGCAACGGGTTCTACGGCCAGGGCGTCGTCGACGCCCAGGCCGCGGTGACCGCCCTGAGCTGACGGACCAGCTCCGACGGACGTCACTGACCGACCAGCTCCGCCAGAACGGCCCGACGGCCCACCCTCCGGTGGGTCGCCGGGCCGTCGTCTGCCACGCTCGCGCGATGACCGACACGCTGCCCACCGACGTCTCGCTGGTCCCCGAGGACCCCACCGTGGTGGTCGTCGCCACCGTGACCCCGAAGGAGGGTCACCTCGCGCAGGTGCTGGGCATCATCGCGGGCAACGTGCCCAGCGTGCACGCGGAGCCGGGATGCCTCACCTACGCCGTCAACGCGTTCGAGAACCCTGAGCGCATCGTGTTCGTGGAGCGCTGGGCGAGCCGCGAGGCCCTCGAGGCCCACGTCGCCTCCGACCACATGGCCGCCACGGGCGCCGCGCTGGCCGACCTCGTGCTGGGCGACTCACAGGCTCTCATCGGTGCGAGCGTGCCGATGGGCACGCCGAGCCAGGGCGTGTTCTAGGCGCTGTCGACGGCCCGTGCGCCGGTGGTGACGCTCGACACGGCGCCGACGTCCGGCGCCCGCAGCGTCACCGCGGCAGGTGGACGACCGGCTCGGCGGCGTGCGCGACGGTGCCGGTGCCGGTGCCGGTGCCGGTGCCCCGACGCTCCGGCACCGGCCGCGGAGGCGCCGTCGCGGCGCGGTCCCGGCCGGTGCGCTTCGCGTGGTAGACGGCCGCGTCGGCCTCGGCGAGCAGCGCCGCCGCGTCGGTGCCCGACGTCGTCGCGACCCCGGCGCTCAGACTGACCCCGTACGCCTCACCGACCGCGCGCACCTGCTGGCACAGCCCGCGCGCCAGCGTCAGGGCTTCCTCGCGGTTCGCCACGGGCAGGACCAGCGCGAACTCGTCGCCGCCCAGGCGCCCCGCGTGGTCGCCCGTGCCGCTGGCGTCGGTCAGCACGCCGGCGACCAGGCGCAGCACCGCGTCACCGGCCGCGTGCCCGAAGGTTTCGTTGACGGCCTTGAACTCGTCGACGTCGACGAGCACCACCGACAGCGGCCGCTCCGGCGAGGCGCTGGACGCCGCGACGTCGAGCCGGTGGTGCAGCGCCCGGTGGTTGAGCAGCCCCGTGAGCCCGTCGCGGTCCGCCAGCTCCGCGAGCCGGTCCGCCAGCGCCCGGGTCTGCGCGTTCGTGCGCACGAGGTTCCACGAGGCGACGGCGCACGTGCCGGTGGCCACGGCGAGCGAGAGGGACCCGACGACCAGGTCGTGGGCGGCGGCGCCGGTGAGTGCGCCGACGGCCACGTAGCAGGTGATGGCGCCCGCCCCGGCGATCGTCGTGCCGACCGGGGGGTACGCCATCGCCGCGTGGGCCAGCAGGATGTAGAGGAAGACGACGTAGGGACTGGTGATCCCGCCGTCGAGGACCGCCGTGACGCCGGTGAGGACGATGCCGGTGGCGTCCCAGGCGTCGAAGAACAGGCGGCCGTAACGGTGGCGCACCACCTTCTCCATCGGCACGAAGGGCACCACGATCCCGACGAGCACCATGGACGCTGCGATCGCGTAGAGCGCCACCGGGTGCGCCGAGTCGCGGGACAGCGCCACGTCCAGGGCGATGATCGACGGGACGGCGAGGCACAGGGCGATGCCCTGGCGGGTGTGGCTGCGCCAGAAGGCCACCTGCTCGTCGGTGGTCGCCAGTGCTCTCACGCCCCTGCCATCGGCAGGAGGCCCTCACGGGTTGAGCGGCGCTGCGGCGACCGGGGACCTCACCCGACGTGGGGGTCCGCGCGGTGGCAGGGTGGCACGGATGAGCTCGACGCGGGCGCCCTCAAGGTGGCGACCGGTGCGACCGATGGCCACCGGGTGACCTCATCGCGCCACCTGGCGGCGCACGCCACCCCGCCACGGCACCGTCCGCCCCCCACCGGGGTCCTCGTGGGGGCCGCTGCCGTCGGCGTCGCAGCCGCCGTCGTGACGGCGTCGGCGATCACCGCGAGCGCCTGGCCGGGGGTGGTCCTGCCCGTCCTGGCGACCGCGCTCGGCGCCCTGTCGATCCGCCCGCGCGCCGTGGCGCTCGGGGTCGCGACGCTGCTGGTGGCCGCGGTGGTCACGCTGTGGTGGGGGGCGTCCCCGCTCGCCGTCGCCGGCATGAGCGCCGCCGTCGCGGTCTCCGCCGCGGTGGTGACCCTGTGGCGTCTGCAGCGGCGACGGGACCAGCGGTCCATCGCGGCCGAGCGGACGCGGGCCGCCGAGCTCACCGTCGTCGACGAGCTGACGGGGTGCTACAACACGCACGGTCTGTCGCTGCTCGGTGAGCACCTGCACGCGATGGTGCGGCGCCAGTCCGGGGCGATGCACGCCGCGGTCATCGAGATCGAGGGCGTGCCCGCGGTGCTGGACGCCCTCGGCCCCCGGGCCGTCGACGAGGTGGTCGTCGCCGTCGCGGAGGCCCTGCGCAGCGCCACGCGCGGCACCGACGTGGTGTGCCGCTCCGGAGAGGTGACGTTCGTCGTGGTCGGCCCCGGCTCCGGGACCGGCGCCCTGGACCTCGAGCGGCGCTTGCGGGCGCTGCTGCTGCGCACGCCCCCGCTGAGCCTGCGCGAGTGGCCGTGCACGGTGCTCGTCGGCGTCGGTCAGCTCCAGCCGTGGGACTCCGGCGGTCTGAGCGAGATCACCCACCGCGCCGACGAGGACCTCGGGCTGCGCCGCGCGCTGCGCGGGCCGGCCATCGACCCCCGGGGAGCGCAGATCGGCTCCGACCGGCGCCCCTGACGCGCGGCTACCCTGGCAGCGTGAGCACCGCGACCGACCCGTCCGCACCCCCCGGCAGCGACGACGACCGCCCCGGAGCGGGCTGGGCCCCGGCGCTCGCGGAGCGCTACGACGCCTCGCTCGCCGCTCGCATCGAGGCCCGGTGGCAGCGGCGCTGGGCCGACGAGGGCACCTTCGAGGCGCCGAACCCCGCCGGCCCGTGGGCCGATCCCGACGCCGTGGCCGCGCTGGGGGAGAAGCTCTTCGTCATGGACATGTTCCCCTACCCCTCCGGGGCGGGGCTGCACGTCGGGCACCCGCTGGGCTACATCGCCACCGACGTCCTCGCGCGCTTCGAGCGCATGCGCGGGCGCAACGTCCTGCACACCCTGGGGTACGACGCCTTCGGCCTCCCGGCGGAGCAGTTCGCGGTCCAGACCGGTGCCCACCCGCGGACCACCACGGAGGCGAACACCGCCGTGATGCGCCAGCAGCTGCGGCGCCTCGGCCTGGGCCACGACGAACGACGCTCGATCACCACCATCGACCCGCAGTTCTACCGCTGGACCCAGTGGATCTTCCTGAGGCTCCACGACTCCTGGTACGACGCCGACGCTCCCCGCAGCGGCGGCCCCGAGGAGTCTGCCGTCGGACGGGCCCGGCCGATCTCCGAGCTGGTCGCCGAGCTCGACGCGGGCACCCGCGCCGTGGCGCCGCGCGAGGACGGGCGCGGCTGGGACGAGCTGGACGCGGGGGAGCGGGCGGACGAGATCGACGCCCACCGCCTCGCCTACGTCTCCTCCGCGCCGGTGAACTGGTCCCCGGGCCTGGGCACCGTGCTGGCCAACGAGGAGGTCACCGCCGACGGGCGCTCGGAGCGCGGGAACTTCCCGGTCTTCACGCGCCGCCTGCGCCAGTGGATGCTGCGCATCACCGCGTACGCGGACCGGCTCGTCGACGACCTGGACCGCCTGGACTGGCCCGAGCCGGTCAAGACGATGCAGCGGCACTGGATCGGCCGCTCGACCGGCGCGGAGGTGGACTTCGCCGTCGAGGGCCTGTCCGGCGGCGCCGACGCGGCGCCCGCCCGGGTGCAGGTCTTCACCACCCGCCCCGACACCCTCTTCGGCGCCACCTTCCTCGCGCTCGCCCCCGAGCACCCGTTGCTGGCCGACGTCTCGGAGCTCCCGCGCTCCTGGGAGCGGCCCGGCGGGGGCGAGGTCCCGGCGTCGTGGACCGCGGGAGCGGCCTCCCCCGCCGAGGCGGTGCGGGCCTACCGGGCGCGGGCGAGCGCGGCCACCGACGCCGAGCGCGGCGACGACGCCCGGGACAAGACCGGGGTGTTCACCGGGCTCGTCGCGGTCAACCCCGTCGACGGGCGGCGCCTGCCCGTCTTCGCCGCCGACTACGTCCTCATGGGCTACGGCACCGGCGCGATCATGGCGGTGCCGGGCCAGGACCAGCGCGACTGGGACTTCGCCGCCCGCTTCGACCTGCCGGTGATCCGTACCGTCGCCCCTCCCGCGGGTTTCGACGGTGAGGCGTGGACCGGTCCGGGCGAGGCCATCAGCTCAGCCGTCGACGGCCTGGACATCAACGGCATGGCCGTCGAGGACGCGAAGCACGCGGTGCTGGCCTGGCTGAGCGAGCGCGGCGCCGGGCGGGCGCGGACGACCTACCGGCTGCGGGACTGGCTCTTCAGCCGTCAGCGGTACTGGGGCGAGCCGTTCCCCATCGTCTGGGACGCCGACGGACGGGCCCACGCGCTGCCGGAGACGATGCTGCCCGTCGAGCTGCCGGACGTGCCCGACTACTCCCCGGCCACGTTCGCGCCCGACGACGTCACGTCCGAGCCGGCGCCGCCGCTGGCGCGCGCCGCGGACTGGGGGGAGGTCGAGCTGGACCTCGGTGACGGCCTGGCGACCTACCGCCGCGAGACCAACACCATGCCCAACTGGGCGGGCTCGTGCTGGTACCACCTGCGCTACCTCGACCCGGCGAACACCGAGGCCCCGGTGGACCCGGCGGTCGAGGAGTACTGGATCGGCCCGCGCGAGGGCGCCGGCTCCGGCCGGGCTGCTGCGGCGGGGGCTGGCGACCCCGGGGGCGTCGACCTCTACGTCGGTGGCGTGGAGCACTCGGTGCTGCACCTGCTGTACGCCCGGTTCTGGCACAAGGTGCTGCACGACCTCGGTCACGTCTCGTCGGAGGAGCCGTTCCGGCGCCTGGTGAACCAGGGATACATCCAGGCCGACGCGTTCACCGACACCCGTGGCTCGTACGTGCCGGCGGCCGAGGTGGTCGAGTCCGGTGACGCGCACCTGTGGAACGGCGAGCCCGTCACCCGCGAGTACGGGAAGATGGGCAAGTCGCTGAAGAACGTCGTCACCCCCGACGACATGTACGCGGCCTACGGCGCCGACACCTTCCGGCTGTACGAGATGTCGATGGGCCCGCTGGAGGCCTCGCGCCCGTGGGAGACCCGCGCGGTGGTCGGGGCGCACCGCTTCCTGCAGCGGCTGTGGCGCAACGTCGTCGACGAGGCGACGGGGGCGACCACCGTCACCGACGACGGCGCCGACCCGGCGACCGCGGTGCTCCTGGCCAGGACCGTGGCCGCGGTGACCGCCGACTACGAGGCGCTGCGCTTCAACACCGCGCTGGCGCGCCTCACCGAGCTGAACAACGGGCTCACCCGGCTGAGCGCCGTGCCCCGAGAGGTGGCCGAGCCGCTGGTGCTCATGGTCGCCCCGCTCGCCCCGCACGTCGCCGAGGAGCTGTGGGAGCGGCTGGGCCACGAGGGGTCGCTGGCCCGCGAGCCGTTCCCGCGCGCCCGCGAGGAGCTGCTCGTCGAGGAGACCGTGACGTGCGTGGTGCAGGTGGCCGGCAAGGTGCGCGACCGCCTCGAGGTGAGCGCCGACATCGGCGAGGACGAGCTGCGCGAGAAGGCGCTCGCCACCGCCGGGGTGGCGCGGGCGCTGGACGGTGCGGGCGTGCGCACGGTGATCGTGCGTGCGCCGCGGCTGGTGAACGTGGTGCCGGCGCGATGACCAGCGGCGACGCGGCGCCCTGATGCTCGTCGCGGTGGTGCTGGTGTGCTGGCTGGCCGCGCAGGTCGGCGTTCGGGTGTGGGCGTC